>CADBNB010000196.1 GCA_902795895.1 uncultured Lachnospiraceae bacterium
ATCATTAAAAGAAACCTTTCCCTGATAAAACATCTCTTTTAATGTATCTTCCAATGTAGTAATTCCCTGTCTTTGTTTCGCCGAAATAGGAATGACCGTAACATCATCCATTCCCTTTTCTTTTAGAATCTCCTTCATGTTTTCAGCGGAAACTACTGGGCTTAAATCTATTTTATTTAACAATACGATTGCTTTTTTATCCTTTATGAAATCCATAATCAGATAATCATTGTCATCTAAGTTTCGGGAGCTATCCACCACATATAAAATCAAATCTGATTTTTCAGCAGAATCTCTCGCCTTTTCCACACCAATCTGCTCCACCACGTCAACCGTCTCTCTTATCCCAGCTGTATCCATAATATGAAGCATGATAGAATCAAGAATAATCGTCTCCTCTAAAGTATCTCTGGTAGTTCCCTCAATATCTGTAACAATGGCTCTTTCCTCACCTAAAAGTACATTTAAAAGTGAGGATTTACCTGCATTTGGCTTTCCAAGAATTACTGTCTGGATACCCTCTTTCATAATTCTACCATTATCACAAGATTTTAAAAGTTTTTCTAATTCTTCTTTACTCTTTTGAACTTTCTCTAAAAGCTCCTCATCAAACCCATCTAAAGAATAATGTTCCGGATCATCCAGTGCCGCCTCAATAAATGCCGTGTCATGCAAAATATCTTCTCTGATATCTACAATCTTGTCATGTACATTTCCCTTTAACTGGCGAATGGAACTGGACAATGCATATGTATTTTTCGCATTTATCACATCAATGACAGCCTCTGCCTGTGATAAATCCAATCGTCCGTTTAAAAATGCCCGCTTTGTAAATTCTCCAGGCTCTGCCACTCTTGCACCATGTTTGATTACCGTCTCCAAAACCTTCCTTGTAACCATAACACCGCCGTGACAATTTATCTCAATGACATCTTCTTTTGTATAACTGTTTGGTCCTCTCATAATAGAAACCAAAACTTCATCAATAAGCTCTTCCCCGTCATAAATATACCCATAATGAATGGTATGGCTTGGTTGATCTATTAACTTCTTCTTACCTGACTTTGAATGGAAAACGGAATCCGAAATTGAAATGGCATCTTCTCCACTTACTCTGATAATACTGATTCCACCATGGCTCATACCTGTGGCAATCGCGGCAATTGTATCTGTTCTCACGATTCTTCTCCATCCTTTCACATAAAAATATCTCATATAACAGTCAATCGAGTAGACTTTCGCCTACTCGATTATACCAAAACCTCTGTAAAAAATACATCCGGTTATACTTATTCTGCATTTGTACCAGCTGTTTCCACTGCTGGCTTGCTATCATTTTTCTGATATCTGCGCTTATCGTAACCACCGCGGTTATATCCACCTTTTTTGTAGTTACGGTTGTATTTTTTGTATCCACCTTTGTTACGGTTACGATACTCTTTCTTAATAGCAATGACTACTTTACGGTTTGGCTCTTCACCTTCACTGTAAGTTTCAACCATCTTATCATTCTGCAATGCTGAATGAATGATACGTCTTTCATATGGATTCATTGGCTCTAAAGCAACAGATTTTCTTGTTTTCTTCACCTTTGAACAAATATTCTTTGCAAGATTCTCAAGAGTTTCCTTACGTCTTGCTCTGTAGTTTTCAGTATCAAGTTTCACTTTGAAGTAAGTTCCACTTTCTTTATTTACTACTAATCCAGTTAAATACTGTAATGAATCTAATGTCTGACCTCTCTTACCGATTAACAATCCCATGTCTTCACCGATAATATTGATATCTAAACGGTTTTCTTCCTGATTGCAAACAGATTCAAAAGTTGCATTGATCCCCATGTTTTTACATACTTTATCAAGAAATGCTTCTGCAGTTTTTTTCATTGCTTCAACATCAACAGGAACTTCTGTTTTCACTTCCTGCTTCACTTCTTCTACTTTCTCTGCAACCTTTTTAACTTCTTCTTTCACCTCAGTCTTTACAGGTGCTTTCTTAATAACTGCTGGTTTTACTTCTGCAGTTTTCATTTCTGAAGTCTTACTATCTTCACTCTTTACGCGCGCTTTAATCTTTGCTGGCTTACTAAATAAACCTAACAATCCATTGGATCCTTCCTCGATTACTTCGTACTCTAACTCACTGCTTGCAACCTGAAACTTATCACAAGCAAAATCCAATGCTTCTTCAATATTTTTTGCAGAAAATTCTTGCCACATGTTTTCTCCCCCTTAATCCTCTTTCGAATTCATCATATGAGCGATTGCAGAAATACTGCCTTTCTCATACTTCTTTCCTTCATCTTTATTATTATCGTCATCTTTTGATGTAACCTTCATCTTGGCAATGTTCTTCACACTTCCATCTGATGCTTCCAGTTTCATCTTCTCTCTCACTTTACGTTCTTTTTCTATATTCTTTGCAACTTCAGCATCAATGTCCATATCATCCATGGATTTATTGATAAAATACTGTTGTATAATACGGAACAAACTGCTTGATGCAAGATAAACACCGTTACCGATAGGGAAACCTAAAGAGATTAATCCAGATACAATCGGCATAGTCTTATTCATCATCTTCATAGATGCCTGTGTAGGATCATCCGGTCTTGATGTCATATTTTTATTCATCATAAGGTGTGTCTGAAGGAACTGGAATATCATACATAAAAATGGTATGATAAGTCCTGGAAATGGCTTCGCCATCGGCGTTTCTGCCAAATTAAGTCCAAATAATGTATTTACCTTTTTGATACGCTTCACACTTTTATTTATTGTTGACAAATCATCATCCGCAAAATAAGATGAAAGTTTCGTCCAGTTTTCTCCACCAAACTTTGTTAAACAATCAACTACATAATCACGATTCTCATGCAATTTTTCCAAAGTCATATCAGACCATGAAACACCTGTAACTCTTAAATCTTTACCTGCATCTAACACATACTGTAACGCATCTTCATTCTGATCTGTAAGAACAGCTACATTGTCATAAATCTGGTGAATCTCCGGAACATACGCAGGAATTGCATAAATTACCTTGTATAAAGCAAAGAACACAATCATTGTAATAATCATAGGTAAACAACCACCTGCCGGTGATGTTCCATACTTACGATATAATGCCTGTAACTCTTCCTGCTGGGCAGCCATGGATTCCTTATCTTTCTTTCCTTTATATTTTGCCTGAATTGCTGCCATCTCCGGCTGCATCTTCGATTGCATTTTTGAAAATTTTTGTTGTTTTATCGTTATTGGTAACATTAACATATTTATTAAGAATGTAAATATGATAATAGTAACCGCTGCATTTTCAATACCTACTTTCGCTAATATTGTGTAAATAAAACTAAATATCTTTCCTAAAACCTTAGCGATTGGTCCTAAAAAAGCTCCATTATACTGTGTTAAATAAAATTGAAACAATCTTTCATCCTCCTCGAATGATCACATTCTATGGAACAGGATCATAGCCTCCCTTTGCAAATGGATTACAACGAAGAATCCTCCATATCGTCAGAAAACCTCCTTTGATACAACCATGTTTGCTAATTGCTTCAATGGCGTATTCAGAGCAGGTAGGCGTATAAATACATGTGCTTCTCCCCTTCAACGGAGACAAAATAACTCGATATATTTTTACTAAAAAAATCAATACATGTTTCATCTATATCATCTTTTCTTCTAATATACTGTGTAGTTTTCCCAAATGCATGACTGCACTACTAATCTCAGAATAATTCTTTCCTTTTGCTGTATTTCTAGCTATTACTACAATATCTATTCCATTTTTAAACTGACTTTCATTTAAACGAAAACTTTCTCTAATCAATCTGGTAACTCTGTGACGAACCACACTGTTACCTACTTTTTTACTCACAGAAATTCCTATTCGTTTTTTTTCCAGATCATTCTTTAAAACGAACATAACTAAATACTTGTTGGCATAGGATTTTCCGTTTTTATAAACCTTTTGAAAATCCTGATTTCTTTTCAATGATTCTGACAATTTCAAAATCTCCAATTCTAATAAAGAATACTTGCATTACCATTCAGAGGAAAATAGCCAAACATCAAACATACATAATAGAAAATATTTTTTCCATTTGTACATCTGTCTATTCAGCTTTTTCCCCTAAACGGCCATAATTAAACCAATCATAGAAAACAAAAGGCCACAAACAATGCGACCTAAGCGGATAATTTCTTTCTTCCTTTTGCTCTTCTGCTAGATAAAACGTTTCTTCCACCTTTAGTGCTCATTCTTGCTCTAAATCCATGAACTTTTGATCTTGATCTTTTCTTTGGCTGAAATGTCATCTTCATAATCCAACGCACCTCCTTATAAAACTTATACAATAATAGGCATATTTCAACTATTATAACTAAATAACATGTGTAATTATAGTATGAATCCTAGTTTTCGTCAAGCTTTTATTTCCATATTCTAGTCAAAATTGTAACTTCCGGAGCAAATATCCATTAATAATCGATGAATCCGTCCCCTAGTGTTGATGATTTTCACATAATTATATGTCAAAAAATTCACTATTCACAAATTTCCACAATTATTATCAACTTATCCACATCTTGTGGATGAATTGTGGATAAAGCTGTGTATTTTGGTGGATAACCATGCGAAACATCTTTCAAAAACGTTCATTTTTCAACATTTTTCGCATGTTAGTATTTTTTATAATTCTATTCACATTGTTGTGGTTAAACTTTCAATCATAATCAAATCCACATAGCATCCCATTAATTTTCACACGATAATCCACCGTTTTTTCTTTTTCTTTCCATTGAAATAATTTGCATTTTAGTATAAAATTGAAGATAAGTGTATGCTCTAAAATTGGGGCAGCTATACCATGTTAGTTTTTTAGAAAGGAAGCAATGAATATATATTATGAAAGAAACGTTAATTGCAAACTGGGATGCTATACTTCAGCACCTGAAAACAGAACATTCCATTTCTGATGTTGTATTTAAAACTTGGATTTTACCACTTAAAATCCATTCTGTAACAATCGACAGTATTTCCGGAAATGAAATCATCCTTTCCGTAGATGAATCAAAAGTTGGAGTAGGAAGTATTCCTTATCTTACTACCAAGTTTAAAGTGCCTTTAGAAGTTTGTATTGAGGAGATTATGGAAGAGCATTTTTCCATCACTTTTAAACTTGCGAAAGACCTTAAGGCTACTGCACCTATGGCTTCTTCACCTACAAAAAATGAAACAGAAACTTCCTATTTAAAAAGTTCACAAAATATTGCTACAAACTTAAATCCAAGATATACTTTTGATACATTTGTGGTTGGAAGCAACAACAGCCTTGCTCACGCTGCATCACTTGCTGTTGCAGAAAGTCCTGCGGAAGTTTACAATCCACTTTTTATATATGGAGGCGTTGGACTTGGAAAGACTCACTTGATGCATTCCATTGCTCACCATGTTTTGGATAACGATCCAAACGCGAAAGTATTGTACGTGACAAGTGAAGTATTTACAAATGAGCTAATTGAGGCGATTCGTAATCGTTCCGACAACTCATCTATCCAGGATTTCCGTAAGAAATACCGTAATATCGATATTCTTTTAATTGACGACATTCAGTTTATTATAGGTAAAGAATCAACTCAGGAAGAATTTTTCCACACCTTTAATGCACTGCATGAATCAAAGAAACAAATAATTATTTCATCAGACAAGCCGCCAAAGGAGTTCGAAACATTGGAAGAGCGACTTCGTTCTCGATTTGAGTGGGGACTTCAGGTAGATATCCAGGCTCCTGATTACGAAACACGTATGGCGATTCTTCGTAAAAAAGGTGAGTTAGAAGGCTATACCATCGATGATGAAGTACTTAATTACATTGCTACCAATGTAAAATCAAACATTCGTGAAATAGAAGGTGCCCTTACTAAGATTGTGGCTGTATCGCGCCTTAAAAATACAGAAGTAAACGTGATTCTCGCAGAAGAAGTACTAAAAGACTTAATTTCTTCTGATTCTAATAAAAATGTTACAATAGAATCTATTGCAGATATTGTTGCTGAGCATTTTGGCATTACTGCAAGCGATATTATATCTTCAAAGAAGAGCCGTAACATCGCTCATCCTAGACAAATCTGCATGTATTTGTGTAGAGAACTTACAGATGTATCGTTAAAGGACATTGGTGTCAAGCTTGGAAACCGTGATCACTCTACAGTTTTACACGGTTGTAACAAGATTGCTGAAGACTTAAATACTGATGTTTCTTTACAAAGCGTAGTAAATGTTCTTAAAAAGAAAATCAATCCACAGTAGTATGTGTATTTAAATGTGAATCATGTGTGAAAGAAATGTTACAAAAATTATACGAAATTTTATACACTTCTTTTCAACTTTATAAATTTTGTATATTAACATTTTTTGAATCTTTGGAATCCTTATGAATTCTATGATTCAAGAGTTATCCACAAATTCACACCCCCTATTAATACGATTACTGTATTTAATTAATATTTATTATATCTCGGACCTGAAAGGAGTTATTCACATCATGCAAATTATATGTAACAAATCAGACTTGCTTAACAGTATCAATATAGCATTGCGTGCTGTATCTACGAAAACTACATTACCTATTCTTGAATGTGTTGTAATTGATGCTACTAATGGAATGATTAAATTGATTTCTAATGATCAGGAATTAGGAATAGAAACTATCGTAAAAGGAACGATTGTTGAACCGGGAGCTATCGCGATTGAAGCAAAACTTTTTGCTGATATTATTCGTAAATTCCCTGATAGTGATGTAACGTTTACTTCAGATGAAAACTTTATGACTTTGATTCAGTGTGAAAAATCAAAATTCAATTTAATGGGACGTTCTCATGAAGACTTTCCTATGTTACCAAAAGTTGAAATGAATCAATCCATTAAGATTTCAGATTATTCATTAAAAGAAGTTATCCGTCAGACTATTTTCTCTGTATCTGACAATGAAAGCAACAAGATTATGACAGGAGAATTGTTTGAAATCAGCGGAGATACGTTTAAAGTAGTTTCATTGGATGGTCACAGAATCTCAATCCGTAAGATTCAATTGCATGATTCTTACGATAATATCAGAGTTATCGTTCCTGGTAAAACATTAAATGAAATTGCAAAGATTCTGTCTGGAGAGATGGATAAGATTGTAAATATTTACTTTACAGATAAGCATATTTTATTCTCTTTTGATGATACAACCGTTCTTTCACGTTTGATTGAAGGAGAGTATTACAAGATTGAGCAGATGTTATCTGCAAATTATGAAACAAAAGTTACGGTAAACAATAAAGAGTTATTAAATTGTATTGACCGTGCATCCTTAATGATCAAAGATGTAGACAAAAACCCAATCATTCTAAACTTTGAAAATGAGAATCTTGAATTAAAGACAAATTCAACGGTAGGTTCCATGAAAGAAGATTTGGATATTATAAAGAGTGGTAAAGACATTTTAATTGGATTTAATCCTAAATTCTTAATGGATGCACTTCGTGTTATTGATGATGAAACAGTAGATATTTACTTGTTCAATCCAAAGGCACCTTGTTTTATCAAGGATAAGGACGAGACATATATCTATTTAATCTTACCAATTAACTTTAATGTAGCGTAAGATTATCTGGAATTGTTAATGTTTGACGTGTATTCGTTAGAAATACTCAAAAAGATGCAAAGGTTCAGATGCTTAAATCAACCTTGGAAAGTAAGGGAAACGCATGGAAACAATCAAATTAAGAGATGAATATATAAAACTTGGACAGGCATTGAAGGCTGCAGGTCTTGTACCATCCGGACTGGATGCAAAGATTGTGATTCAGGAAGGACTTGTAAAAGTGAATGGTGAAATTGAGACACAACGCGGCAAGAAATTGCATGATGGCGATGTGGTGGAATTTGAAGGAGAAACAATCAAGATAGTAGGTTAGATATCACATGTATATAAAATCATTGGAATTGAATAATTTTCGAAATTATAAAGATTTGTCAATGGAGTTTCATCCGGAAAAAAATATCCTATATGGTGACAATGCCCAAGGAAAGACAAATATTCTTGAGGCATTGTACTATTGTGGCATGACGAAGTCGCATAAAGGGAGTAAAGAAAAAGAAATTATTCGAATGAATGAAAAAGAGGCGCATATCCGTATGTGCATTGTAAAACAGGGGGTGAACCGTAGAATTGACATGCACCTTAGACGAAATAAGTCAAAAGGTGTTGCGATTGATGGAATACCAATCCGAAAATCCAGTGAGTTGTTCGGTCTGGTGAATATGGTTTTTTTCTCGCCGGAAGATTTGGGAATTATCAAAAATGGACCGAGTGAGAGAAGAAGATTTTTAGATATGGAGATTTGTCAGATTGATAAAGTATATTTCCATGATTTAAGTCAATATAACAAAATCATCAATCAGCGAAACAATCTGCTAAAACAAATATCATCGGATTCAAGCCTTATGGGAACCCTTGATATTTGGGATGAACAGTTAGTGGAGTATGGAACAAAGATTATCCGGAGAAGAAAATCCCACATAGAGGAGCTAAATGAAGTAATCACTCCGATTCATGATAAATTATCAGGAGGGAGAGAAGTGCTTACGCTTCAGTATGAAGCAAACTCTCTCGCAGAGGATTTGGGGCTTAAGTTAGCCATGAACCGGGAAAGAGATTTATACCAGAAAATTACTTCTGTTGGACCACACAGAGATGATGTGGAGTTCGACATTGGAGATATTGATATTCGAAAATATGGTTCTCAGGGACAACAAAGAACAGCAGCATTATCGTTGAAACTGGCGGAAATTGAGTTGGTAAAAAAAGCAACAAAAGATTTTCCGATTCTTCTTCTAGATGATGTGCTTTCGGAGTTAGACCGAAACAGACAGCATTATTTGCTGGACAGTATAGAGGATATTCAAACAATAATCACCTGCACGGGATTGGAAGAATTTATTCAGGAAAGGATTCAGGTGAATCAGGTATATAAAGTAACTAATGGAACAGTCAGTCAGGAAAAACAGTAGGAGGCAGCATATGAGTCAGGAATACGGTGGAGACCAGATACAGATTTTAGAAGGATTGGAAGCGGTGCGTAAAAGACCTGGTATGTACATTGGTAGTACATCAATCAGAGGTTTGCATCATTTGGTATACGAAATAGTAGATAACTCTGTGGATGAGGCACTTGCAGGATTTTGTACCCAGATTGATGTGACAATCAACGAAGACAATTCCATCACTGTTGTGGACAATGGACGAGGAATCCCGGTTGATACAAACCACAAGACAGGATTGCCGGCGGTAGAAGTTGTATTTACCGTTTTACATGCCGGTGGAAAGTTTGGTGGTGGCGGATACAAAGTATCCGGAGGATTGCATGGTGTTGGAGCTTCAGTTGTAAACGCATTGTCTGAATGGGTTGAAGTTGAAATTTGCAGAGATGGAAAAATTCATAAACAAAGATATGAGCGTGGAAAAGTAATGTATCCTCTGAAAATCGTTGGAGACTCTGATATTACAGGAACAAAAGTTACATTTTTACCTGATAAAGAAATCTTTGAAGAAACTGTTTTTGATTACGATACATTGAGAAACCGTTTGCGTGAAATGGCATTTTTGACAAAAGGATTAAAGATTACATTGTCAGATGAGAGATTGGAAGATCCTAAGATCCGCGAATTCCATTACGAAGGCGGTATTAAAGAATACGTAGAATACTTAAACAGACATAAAGAAGCATTGTACAATGAAATCATTTACTGTGAAGGTGATAAGAACGATGTTCAGGTGGAAATTGCATTGCAGCACAACGATTCCTACACAGAAAGCTGCTATAGTTTTGTAAATAATATTACCACTCCGGAAGGTGGTACTCATATGGTTGGTTTTAAGAATGCCCTTACAAAGACATTTAATGACTATGCAAGAGCGAATAAATTCTTAAAAGACAACGAGCCAAATCTTACGGGAGAAGATATCCGTGAGGGATTGACTGCCATTATCAGTATTAAGATTGGAGAGCCACAGTTTGAAGGTCAGACAAAGCAAAAGCTTGGTAACAGCGAGGCAAGAGGTGCGGTAGAAAGCATTTTCGGAGAACAGCTTACCATTTTCCTTGAGCAGAATCCTAACGTGGCTAAGGCAATCTGTGAGAAAGCCGTTCTGGCACAAAGAGCCAGAGATGCAGCGAGAAAAGCAAGAGATCTTACAAGAAGAAAGACAGCATTAGAGGGTATGAGCCTTCCTGGTAAGTTAGCAGACTGTTCAGACAAGAATCCTGAAAATTGCGAAATTTACATTGTCGAGGGAGATTCCGCTGGAGGAAGTGCTAAGACTGCACGTTCCAGAGCAACCCAGGCTATCCTTCCACTTCGTGGAAAGATTTTAAATGTTGAGAAAGCAAGACTTAACAAAGTATTGGAAAATGCAGAAATCAGAGCTATGATTACAGCGTTTGGTACCGGTATTCATGAAGAATTTGATATTAGTAAACTTCGTTATCACAAAATCATCATCATGACTGATGCCGACGTAGATGGAGCACATATCAGTACATTGTTGCTTACATTCTTCTATCGTTTTATGCCGGAGCTTATCAAACAGGGATATGTATATTTGGCACAGCCACCTTTGTACAAGGTTGAGAAAAACAAAAAAGTATACTATGCATACAGCGATGCAGAGTTAAATAATATTTTAAGTGAAATTGGACGAGATACAAACAACAAAATCCAGCGATACAAAGGTCTTGGAGAGATGGATGCAGAACAGCTTTGGGAAACAACCATGGATCCTGAAAAACGTATTCTGTTACAGGTAAATGTAGATGACGAGCAGGAATCTGAAATCGACATGACATTTACAACATTAATGGGTGACAAAGTAGAACCAAGAAGAGAGTTTATCGAGGAAAATGCTAGATTCGTTGAGAATCTTGATATTTAATGGGAGGCAATAAAGAATGGACGAAAATATTTTTGACAAAATTCATCAAGTGGATTTAAAAAAGACAATGGAAAAATCCTATATCGACTATGCCATGTCAGTTATTGCTGCCCGTGCATTGCCGGATGTAAGAGACGGATTAAAGCCGGTACAGCGTAGAATCATGTACGCCATGGTAGAACTTAACAACGGTCCGGACAAGCCACATCGTAAATGTGCCCGTATCGTCGGAGATACCATGGGTAAATATCACCCTCATGGTGACAGTTCTATTTATGGTGCATTGGTTAATTTAGCGCAGGATTGGTCAACACGTTATCCATTGATTGATGGACACGGAAACTTTGGTTCTGTGGATGGTGACGGCGCTGCGGCTATGCGATACACAGAGGCAAGACTTAGCAAAATTTCCGTGGAAATGCTTGCTGATATCAATAAAGACACCGTTGACTTTGTACCAAACTTTGATGAGACAGAGAAGGAACCAACCATTTTACCATCAAGATTCCCAAATCTTTTGGTAAATGGTACTTCAGGTATTGCCGTTGGTATGGCAACAAACATTCCTCCTCATAACCTTACGGAAGTAATCAACGGAGTTGTAAAGATTATTGATAACATCGTAGAGGAAGAGAGAGCTACCACTATTGAAGAAATCATGGAAGTAGTAAAAGGTCCTGATTTTCCAACAGGTGCCATGATTCTTGGAACCTCAGGAATCGAGCAGGCATATAGAACCGGTAGAGGAAAAGTCCGTGTTCGTGCGGTTACAGATATTGAAGCTATGGCAAATGGAAAAAGCAGAATTGTTGTTACCGAATTGCCATTTATGGTAAACAAAGCAAGATTGATTGAAAAGATTGCAGAGTTACATAAGACAAAGAAAATCGACGGAATCACAGAGTTGCGCGATGAATCAAGCCGTGAAGGTATGAGAATCGTTATCGAACTTCGTCGTGATGTAAATGCAAATGTATTGTTAAACCAGTTATTTAAACATACACAGTTGCAGGATACATTTGGTGTTATTATGTTAGCATTGGTGAACAATGAGCCAAAGGTAC
>CADBNB010000197.1 GCA_902795895.1 uncultured Lachnospiraceae bacterium
AATAATAACTAAAACAACATTTTCATATTTTTTTCTCAACATTTCAGCAAATTCATACGAACCCTCCAATGTTATATCCAAAAATACTACATTCAGAATGTCATGTGAACTGATTTCCGTAGAAAAGCTTTCTATTTGATTAGAAATTACAAACTGAATTCTTTCATCACTATTAATTGCAACTCTCTTTTTACACTCCTCAATAATCTTTTTTTGTTCCCCCAAGACACTAACGCAAATTCCCAGTGTTAACATCTTATTACTCCTATTTCATCAACGGTATAATAACTCTCTCTGATATACTCTCATCCATTGCAGAAGGAACCAGACCAACTCCAAGTGGAAATACCTTACTTTCCTCTTTATATGAGATATTCGAAAAACTGAATACTCGCTGACCAGATACGTTTCCACCCAAATGAATACCTTGACCGTGTTTTTTCATTTGTACATATGTATTTTTTACATTGACCTGAGAAACAACCTCTGGCGTAGCAACAACAAAGAAGTAAATTCCGTGATTTGCCCCCTTCTCCATCATATTCTCCATGAAGCCGCCCATTTTTCCAATTCCTTCTCCTGGCGAATAAACATTCTTAAAGTAGCTTTGTAAATCTCCAATAATAACAAATATTGGATCTTCTTCAAGCATCTTCTGATTAACCTCTTCCTCTTCTAAATCCTGTGCAATGTAATCTTTTCTCAACTTGCTTCTTCTTTTGAACTCTGGAATTATTGATGTCCAGAAATCATATGTTTCCTGATCACCAACCACATAATCACATTCATACTGATTTGCAATTCGCTTTAATCTTCCGTTTTCTTCATCAAAAATACAAATAGTCGAATTCTCAATTTGTTTCATATCTTCAACAAGTATTTTAACAAAATTGGTTTTTCCGGTTTTCTTTTTTCCTGAAATCATATAACAGAACGTGCGAGTCAAATCGATTGTTGCCATAGATGCATCGCTTTGATTATATCCAATTGGCAGGTGAATCTTCGTGTTAAGATATTCCTTATATTCAGGCAATTTGACAAATTCTGAGAAAATTGGTTCTTCCGGTATTTCAGGCACAACTTTTGCCCAATGTCCTGTCCATTTTTCACTCATCACCTTGCAAGCTTCTTTAATCTTGGTTGAACGTTCATAATCATCATTTGCAGGTAATGCCATTGCAGTCTGGAATTCAAGTACTTCACCTTCGTAAATTGCCAAACCTCTACCTTTGATATCCGGTTCAGGCATAATCGAAAATCTAGGACCAGACAATGTATCTGAATACTTAAATCTATCGCCACCCATATCCAGACAAATGGTAGTTCGAATATTATCCTTAATCTTCGTAGGAATTTCTGATGATCCATATCCTGCTGATGAGAAAAAGAAGTAAATACCATAATTTGCAGAATCTCTTGTTAACATCAATAATTTTTCATGATATTTATCACCAGTTTTTTCTCTAAAATTAGCCATGTTATCAATTGCTACAATAATGGCAGGAATAACTACTCCGTTTACTTTTACATACTGACTGTAGCTACCTCCACGGAATATTTTCTTTCTTTCCTCCAACATCTGACAGATTAAATTAAAGCACTTATCAATACGATCCAAGTCACTTTCAAACATTACACCACCTACATGTGCACATCCTTCAAAAGCTGACAACATCTGACTACTAAAGTCCATCAGATAAAAGTTTACGTGTTCCGGTGTATATTTACTAATCAAGCCATAAATCACAGACTGCATAAAGGTACTCTTTCCTGATACTACACTACCACATACTGCATGATGTCCACTGTCAGAAAAACTAACTTTCAATGGCATCTGTGCCTGATTTTCCGGATCATCACATAATCCAATCTCAGTCTCTAATGTCCAGTTTTCATTCTTCTTCCAGTTTTCTCCGTCAAAACAGCTTTCCTCATATCCATCCAAATCACACAAATACATCTTTGTAGGTAACAATGGCATCCATAACTGAATATCCTGATTGTATCCATTTTGCGCAGCCACTTCCGCCAAATACTCAACTACAGCATCTAACTGGGTTTTTTCTTTCGTTTCCGGTAATTGTTTTTTCTGCTGAGCTGCCGTCTTTACGATGGTCTCTGCCACCATTTTGTCGTCTCCGCCCATTTCCGGCCACAATGTAATCAGTGTTTCTAGCTTAATTCTGTTCTGCTTTGAAACTGCATACTCAATTCCCTTTTTCTCCAATATTTCAAATATAGTATTCGTTAATTGAGTCATTTGCGACGAGTCAGCTTTCACCCGTTCAATCACAAGGGATAATTCTGCTAATGCCTCACGAATCACACCAACTAAAAATGTAATCCATTCGATCTTTAAACGTTCCTGTTTACGGATTTTGTTCTTACTTCCGATAATTGCCGTCTTTCCAGTAACGGTAAGCATTGTTGCAATACAAT
>CADBNB010000198.1 GCA_902795895.1 uncultured Lachnospiraceae bacterium
CGCAGATACGTCTTTGGGGAAAGTCGTATCGATTAGTTTGAAAAAATGAAAGTAAATATATACTTTTGGTTGCGAATTATCTGTTCTTATATACAATAAGAATTATCTAAATTTTAACATGAATTTAAAAAAAATGCAATATTTTGTTAAAAATTAGCAACTAAATTAGAGAGTGAGAATATCAATGATTCATTGTAAAAATTCAAGCTTTCAAAAGGTTTGTTTTCAGTACGAAAATCGGCTATAATATATGTGGAGGGTAATTATGGAAGAAGGACAGAAAGAAAAGAATATCAAAAAAGACGCTTCCCTGATTCTTACATTATTACTGGTTGGCGTCGGATTATTGCTATATACATATATGACAAAAAATGAAAGCAACGTAGTAGAAGTGCGTGTAGACGGAACGGTGGTACAACAATTTTCCATTGATGATGAGGTGACATATCAAATTGAGGGAGTTGGTGGCAGCAATCTTTTAAAGATTGAAAATGGAAAGGCATGGTTTGCAGATGCAGACTGTAAAGATAAAGTCTGTATGCATACAGGAAAGATAAGTCTTGCCGGTCAGTCCATCATTTGTCTGCCACACCGTGTTGTGGTAGAGATTAAGGAGAAGTCGGATGAAGAGTAGTTCTAACCGTGTGGCACTTTACGGTATGTGTGTATCACTGGCATTTATTTTAAGTTATATAGAAAGCATGTTTCCAATGGTTGGTATACCGGGAATGAAGCTTGGACTTACCAATATGGTTGTGTTATTTGCGTTATATTCCATGAATGCAAAATCTGCATTTATGATTAATATCCTGCGTATCCTTTTAGTTGCATTTACCTTTGGTAATTTGCAAAGTTTGTGGTTTGCTTTGGCTGGAGGAATGCTTTCATTTATCGTAATGGTGCTATTAAAGAAGTTAAATATATTTGGAATTATGGTAGTCAGTGTGTCGGGAAGTGTATTTCACAACGTGGGGCAGATTTTAGTTGCCATGATTGTGCTTAATACTACAAATATCATCTGGTATCTGGGAGTGTTGTGTATAAGCGGCGTAGTTGCCGGAAGTGTGGTTGGTATCCTTACGGGAATGACCCTTAGCAAGCTGAAAAAACACTTGGATATATAATTTGTATTAAAGGGAGAATGAAATGTAACATGAGTAAAAAATTAAGAAAATGGAGCTGTTATGTGGCACTTCTGGCAATAGGTATGTGTATAGCCTTAAGTTCTTGTAAGAAAGCAGGAATAAGCGAGAAAGCAAAGAAAGAACAGGCGTATTCGAAAGATATATTTGCCATGGATACCTATATGTCACTTACCGCTTACGGGGAACATGGCGAGGAAGCAGTTAAGGCTGCAGAAGAAGAAATTCATCATTTAGATAACATTTGGTCTATTGTCAGTAAAGACGGAGAGGTATATAATATTAATAAGAAAGGTACAGGGAAAATTTCAAAAGATACGAAAACAGTCCTTGAGTATGCGAAAAGACTTAATGAAGAAACAGAGGGTGCGTTTGATGTGACGATTTATCCGTTAATGGATTTATGGGGATTTACCACGCAAAAGTATCATGTACCTACAAAGGAAGAATTAAGACAAGCTATGGCGAGAGTTGGACAGGAATATATGACCATAGAAGATGATACATTGACATTAGGTGAACAGCAACAGATGGATTTAGGTGGCATAGCCAAGGGATATACATCCAGCCGTATTATGGAGATATTTAAGGAACATGGGGTAACCTCCGGTATGGTATCACTTGGAGGAAATGTTCAGGTACTTGGAACGAAAGTAAATGGTGATAAATGGAATGTGGGTATCAGGAATCCAAAGGGAAATGATGGAGAGCTGATTGGCGCAGTGTCAGTTGCTGACCGGACAGTGATTACCTCCGGTGGATATGAGAGATACTTCGAGGAAGATGGAAAGACGTATCATCATATTATTGATCCATTTACCGGATATCCGGCGGAAAATGGACTTATTTCCGTTACGATTATTAGCAAAGACGGAACATTGGCAGATGGGTTATCGACAGCATTGTTTGTTATGGGGACTAAACAGGCGACAGAATATTGGAAAGAACATCATGAGGAATTTGAAGCAGTATTTGTGACTGATGAGTCAAAGGTATATGTGACAGAAGGGTTGAAGGATGATTTTCAGTCAGATTATGATATAGAAATTGTGCGGGTTAATTAGTGGTTGTGAAAAGGGGGACACATTATGTGGCAGAAAACAATAGATGTTTATAAAAAAGAAGAAATGATGTTAGCTGTGACGGATTATTTGTGTTGGAAAACAGAAAATCAACTAGAGAGCAAAAGTGAAAGTCTGTTTGTTGGCGCGTGTGGTATGTCGCAGGAGGAAGCGAGGGAATGGTTACAGCCTTTGAGAGACATTGTACCGGATATGCCCATTACCATTATGTCTATGATGTCATTAGAGGTATTAGAAGTATCAGAAGGATGGGAATGGAAAAAACCAGTACCGATGCTTCGTTTGGATTTTAATGCATTTAGGGAAAGTCAAGTGGAAGCACGTTGGTATCCACTATCTGATGATTATGATAAGTGCATGGAAGAAGTGGAAGAAATTAGAAAAGATTTTGCTGCTAAAAAAGGCTGTAAGGCAGTTAATATTTGCTGTATTGGAATTTTAGATATTGTTTCTGATGTTTTGGAAAATCTGAAGCCGGGCAATGAGAAACTTGTTATATTTGGAGCCATGGCATATGCTAATTTCGAACCAGGAAGAGATGAACATCCATTTTTGGAATGTAGTATGTTTCCAAATGAAAAAATGGAACGAGGTGTATTTGCTACCTTTTTCTGCGGGGAAAATCTACAGGTGTACGGAAATTATGCTTTTGGATGGAAACCTATCGGAAAAGGTATGTTTGCAAGAGTAAAAAATAAAACAAAAAAATGGGGAGACAGAATTCTTTGCAAGTTAGATGACAATACGATGGAAGAAGTATATCGTAAATATTTGGGAATTGAGTTTGATGAATATTTTGCATACAATGCAGGAGAGTTTCCTTTTATGTTAGAACGGGAAGGTATGCAGATCGGACGCAGTCCGGTGAATGTAAATGATAAAGGGGAAGTCATTTTCTTTGGAAATATCACGGAAGATGAACGATTGAATTTTACCTATGCGTTACCAGGAGATGTGTTGGAAGAAACTTTGTTAAAATGCAGGGAGATGGAACAGTTCCAACCAGAAATGGTGCAAATAATGTTATGTCCTGTGCGAACTATGGTATTACGATCGGATGCCAAAAAAGAAATTGAATTGTACAGAAGTATTCATGAAGATACATTTTTTGCTTATGGTGGAGGAGAAATATTCATCAATCATGGAAGGGGAGGCATGTTAAATTGTACATTAGTTGCCGTTGGTATGAGTGAACGCGAAGAAGCGGAGCTTCCAGACTCTGATACAGAATTAAATATATTAGAGCGTAAGAAAGGTGTTGTTCCTCAGCCTACGCGTATGTTACATTATATGCGTGCCATGACAAATGATATGAGAGAACTGATGGAACAGGCTAATGCGGCAAATGCAGCAAAGACAGCATTTTTATCTCATATGTCCCATGAAATCCGTACTCCAATCAATGCCATTTTAGGTATGAACGAAATGATATTACGTGAGTGTAAGGAAGACGGTATTTTTGAATATGCGGATAATATTGACAATGCAGGAAAGACATTGCTTGCCTTAGTAAATGATGTATTGGATTTCTCTAAGATTGAACAGGGAAAGATGGAGATTATTCCGGTAGAGTACGAATTAGGTTCATTTTTCAATGATGTGAAAAATATGATAGAAACCCGTGCCATGGAAAAAAATCTGGAGTTTATCATGGATGTGGATGAAAACATACCCCATATTTTGTATGGTGATGAAATCCGTATCAAGGAATGTCTGATAAATATTCTGACAAATGCAGTAAAATACACGGAAAAAGGAAAAGTTATCTTTTCGTGCAGCCATCAGGTAGTGGACGAAAATCACATATTACTTAAGATTTGTGTGGAAGATACCGGAAAGGGTATCAGACCGGAAGATTTGGATAGTTTATTTACACCATTCCAACGAATTGAAGAAAAGAAAAACCGCCATATCGAGGGAACCGGCCTTGGAATGAACATTACAAAACAATTGTTGGAAATGATGGGTTCTGGTATTGAGGTGGAAAGTGTATATGGAAAAGGTTCTAAGTTCTCCTTTGAAATTGAGCAGGAGGTTAGAAGTTCAGATCCGATTGGAGAATTATCAACCCACTACCATAACCAACAGGTTGGTGAGATTTATCACGCATTGTTTGAAGCTCCAGATGCAAAGATTCTTATTGTGGATGACATGAAAGTCAATCTTCTTGTTATAACAAATCTCTTAAAGCAGACAAAGATACAGTGTGATACTGCTTTATCCGGAGCGGAAGGTCTTAAAATGTTGGAGAAAGAAAAATACGACGTTGTTTTGATTGACCATATGATGCCTGAGATGGACGGTGTGGAAATGCTTCATCTCATAAAGGAAAACGATAAAATTGACGATAAAGATGCAATCTATATTGCTCTTACGGCAAATGCCATTTCCGGGGCCAGAGAAACCTACTTACAGGCAGGTTTTGTGGATTATCTTTCAAAACCGGTGGAGGGAAGTAAGTTAGAGAAGATGATGCAAAAATACATACCTGAGGAAAAGCAGATGAAAAAATATTCCGATTGACAATGATTAGAAAATTTCGTATAATTTTAGGGTATAACGGCTATGACGAAGAGAAGTAACACAGATTATCGTTCCCAGTGAGTAAAGGATAGTGAGAACTTTGCAAAGTGAATTTGTGCGAATAACACTTCCAAGCTGCAATCTGAACAGATTTGATATCCTAGTAGGTGCGCCGTAGTTACGCGTTAAGTGACAAAGGTTAGACCTTAAGTGACTGCTTTGCAGTAATTCAGGTGGTACCGCGGATTTTGATTTTATTCGCCCTGAGTACATATTTTCATGTACTCAGGGTTTTTTACTTTAAAAGTGTTGTCAGTAGGTGTTGTTTCTGCAAGCTTGCTTGCAAAGAAACATGCCTGCCAGACAACCTAAACTGTATGAGCAAGTAGCCCTTTTGGCGGATTGCGAATACAGAAACAGTTGTGTTAACAGCTGATTTTTAAAGTAAATTAACTTTGTGCTATAGGAAAGGAGATAGAAAATGGAAACAAATACAAACAATAAGTATCGTAACCGCATGCTTAGCGAGATTACAGAAAAAGATGTTGACGCAACTATCCGTGTAAGTGGTTGGGTTGAAAACATTCGTGACCATGGTGGAGTATCATTCATCGACCTTAGAGATATGTATGGTGTGCTTCAGGTGGTTATTCGTGATGAGGAATTATTAAAAGGAATCAGCCGTGAAGACTGTATTTCTGTAGAAGGATTGGTAGAACACAGAGATGAGGAAACATACAATCCTAAGATTCCTACAGGAACTATCGAGTTGGATGCAAAGACTATCGATGTTTTAGGAAAAGTATATACACAGCTTCCTTTCGAAATCATGACTTCAAAGGAAATTCGTGAAGACTTACGTTTAAAATATCGTTACTTAGACCTTCGTAATAAGAAAGTAAAAGATAACATGATCTTCCGTTCAAATGTAATCAATTTCCTTAGACAGAAGATGACAGAGATGGGATTTTTAGAAATTCAGACTCCTATTCTTTGTGCTTCATCACCAGAAGGTGCTCGTGACTACATCGTACCTTCAAGAAAGTACAAAGGAAAATTCTACGCATTGCCACAGGCTCCACAGCAGTACAAACAGTTGCTTATGGTGTCTGGTTTTGATAAGTATTTCCAGATTGCTCCATGTTTCCGTGATGAGGATGCAAGAGCAGACCGTTCTCCAGGAGAATTTTATCAGTTAGACTTTGAGATGAGTTTTGCAACACAGGAAGATGTATTCCGTGTAGGTGAGGCTGTTCTTACTGCTACATTTGAAAAATTTGCACCAGAAGGAGCAGTGGTTACTCAGGCTCCATATCCGGTAATCAGCTATAAGCAGGCTATGCTTGAGTTTGGTTCAGATAAGCCTGACCTTAGAAACCCACTTCGTATCATTGATGTAACAGACTTCTTCCAGAGATGTACATTTAAGCCATTCCATAAGAAGACAGTTCGTGCTATCAAAGTTCATGCAAATATGTCAAAAGGTTTCCATGAGAAACTTCTTAAATTTGCACAGTCTATCGGAATGGGCGGACTTGGATATTTGGAAGTATTGGAAGATGGTTCATACAAGGGACCTATCGACAAGTTTATTCCAGATGATATGAAGACAGAGATTAAAGAACTTGGAAACTTAGAGGTTGGAGATACTATCTTCTTTATCGCTGATACAGAAAAGAGAGCAGCAGAGTACGCAGGACAGATTCGTAACGAATTAGGTGCTCGTCTTGACTTGTTAGAAAAGAACGCATACCGTTTCTGTTTCGTAAATGACTTCCCAATGTATGAGTATGATGAGGAAGAAAAGAAGATTATCTTTACTCACAACCCATTCTCAATGCCACAGGGTGGTTTGGAAGCATTAAATACAAAGGATCCGGAAGAAATCCTTGCTTACCAGTACGATATCGTATGTAACGGTGTTGAGCTTTCTTCAGGTGCTGTTCGTAACCATGACTTGGACATTATGGTAAAAGCATTTGATATTGCCGGTTATTCAGAAGAAGATTTGAAGGAGAAGTTTGGAGCATTGTACAATGCATTCCAGTTCGGAGCACCACCACATGCGGGTATGGCTCCTGGAGTAGATCGTATGATCATGCTTCTTCGTAACGAAGAAAACATTCGTGAGATTATCCCATTCCCAATGAATGGTAACGCTCAGGATTTGATGTGCGGTGCACCAGGCGAAGTGACCGAACAGCAGCTTCGTGAAGTTCACATTAAGGTTCGTCAGTAATGAAATATTATTTTGCGCCAATGGAAGGTATCACCACTTTTTATTTCCGCAAAATGCATCATAAGTATTTTCAAGGGGTGGATACATATTTCACCCCTTTTATTTCGCCTACGATGCATGGAACATTTACGCCTAGAGAGCGAAAAGATATCCTTCCGGAAAACAATGTGGGAGTTCCTACCGTTCCACAGATTCTTGCAAATAATCCGGAGTATTTTTTAGAAGTGACAAAAGAACTTCGGGATTATGGTTACAAGGAAGTAAACTTAAATCTTGGATGTCCGTCAAATAAAGTTGCCAATAAACACAAAGGTTCCGGACTTTTAAGCGAACATTTGAAACTGGAACGGTTTTTAGATGCAATTTTTGAAAAATCTGTACTGCCTATTTCTGTGAAAACGAGAATTGGTCGTTACGAGGAAGAAGAGTGGAATTACCTTCTTTCTTTGTTTAACTCTTACCCAATAAAAGAGTTGATTGTGCATCCGAGAGTGCAAAAGGACTATTACAAAGCTCCGGTCCATAAAGAGTTGTTTTTAAATACCTGGCAAAAAAGCGAAAATCCTATTTGTTATAACGGTGATTTATATTCTGTGAAAGATATTGAAAAATGGAAAAATGACTGTGAAACAATGGATTGTTTTATGCTTGGAAGAGGTTTATTAACACGTCCGGATATGCTTACTCCTGAAAATCAGGCTTGTATGGATACCCTTCCTCCCCTTGGAAATTCAAAAGCTTTCTGGGATTTCCATGATGAACTGGAAGAAGCCTATTTTGAAGAGTTAGGTAATAATACACTGTATAAAATGAAAGAATTGTGGATTTATCAGGAAAAGTCCTTTGAGAATGTGGATAAACAAATGAAGAAGATTCGAAAGGCAAAAAATAAGCAGGAATATGATTTTGCCATACAAGAATTAAAGTCAATTTATTTTAATTAAAGTGTAATTTGCCTTTAAAAAAGGAGCTATGAAAAAAGCTATATAACACTCTTTAGTTTTTGCGTATTTATAAAAGAAGAACGCTTACAGTTTTTATCTGAAAGCGTTCTTTTTTATGTAATAGGAAATTGCGATGTGAGGATGCGCAGACCGCGGAGATGGAGTTAATTGCTGCGCAATACCGCGGTCGCGCTAGAGTTTTGC
>CADBNB010000199.1 GCA_902795895.1 uncultured Lachnospiraceae bacterium
CATATTTAAGAATAGCATATAAGCTTTGGAAAAAAGGCTATTCGGTGGAACAGTGTATGGAATTTGTAGATGTTAAGGAAGAAGCATTGGTTAAGATGTATCAGTTATTTTCACAATATCCGGAGGTTGACATTACACAATTTATAAAAGCTTTCGAAGAAAAGAAAGAAAAATAATAATAAGCTGTTGGCGAGCTTGATGGTTATGTCATACTCGTCAATAACTTATTATTGCTGATAATTGTGTGTTTTTTCTTGCCGAGAGGTAGTGTTTCGTTTATAATTTGTGTGTGTTTTGTGAAATAAAGTTTAAATATTTTTTAAAGGAAGGAATTGTGCGAATGAAAAAAATGAAAAAATGTATTGCGATTATGTGTTTGATTGTGATGGCAGGAGTAATCTTGCAACCGATGCAAGGTATAGTTTGGGTTCATGCAGCAATAAGTAGTGAAAAAGATGAAAATGGAGTTGTATGGAATTACCAAACTTACGAAGAAAAAGGAACTAAGTATGTTCGGTTGTTGGGAACCTCAAACATAGATGCTAATATTAAAGTGCCAGATAAAATTGCAGGATTAACAGTAAAAGAAATTGGGTCAGGAGCTTCATATGGTGATAATACAATGTTTTATAAAAATCAAACATTACGGAAAATTATCATACCTTCATCTATTACTAAAATAGATTATCAGGCGTTTTATGGGTGTACATCGTTGAAGGAAATTATTTTTTTATCAGAATCATTACCTTCACAGAGAGTATTGACAATCGCCAATGGTGCATTTCAAGAATGTTCTTCACTAACTAACGTCACTTTCCCAGAAAAAATAGCAAAGTTAATGGTTGGAGATAGTGCTTTTTATAAATGTAGTGAATTATCGGTTTCTGTTTTTCCAACTGATGTAGTTTGTGATAGGCAAGCATTCAGTCGGTGTGACTTTGAAAATACAATTTTTAAAGGAGAAGCATTATTAAGGGGAGATATATTTACATTTTCTTTTAATGATGATGGTTTGAACAACAAAAAAACTGTTACGTTCGAAAAAAAAGTTGAGATGAAAGGTGGAGCAGTTACACAAAGCGACGGTCCTTTTGCACGTAATTCGGGGTTGAATGAAATTATTTTTGGGGATGAAGTTATATTGTGTGAAAGTGCATTTTTAAATAATGATAATTTGAAAAAAATAACTTGGGGGACTAAAATTCAAGCAAATTTTATTTCATCTAATTCGAATATGGGAATGGGGGTATTTCTTAATTGCGATAAGTTATCAACGGTTGAGTTTAAAAGTACAAGTTGTGAATCAATGGTTGAATTGAGTGGCTTTTTTGCATCTTTTCCCAAATTAGACACTGTAATTTACCATAACGATGTTTCTTCAAATTACTGGATAAATGCTAAAAATGTTATTTTTAAAGGAAAGGCATCTTTTACCGAAACAGTATCGATTTCAGAACAAAATACAGACAATGTGTACTGTTATGATCCTGAAATTGATTTGAAAAATTTGACAGCTCAAAACATTAATTTTTACGGAATAAAGAAGTCTACAGGAAGTAGTAAATTAGAACAATATGCTGCATCACAGAAGAGTTGTATATTTAAAAACTTGATTTCAAATTTGAATATTACTCAAGAAACGAAAGAAATTATAATTGGTGATCAAACAATGAATTCCGTTTCATTGGATGATAAGAATATGAATGTTAAAGTTGTTGCAACAATTTCAAATAATAGAGAAGAAATTGAAATACCATTTGGTGATGGTTTTACAGGATATAAATACAAATATAGTAGTCTTGTAGCTGATGATAATAATAAGATTAAGGTTTTGTATTCAGGAATAGAAAAAGAAATTAAAGTATTAATTAAATATCGCAAGTTAGACCATATTACAGCAACAGTGAAGAAAGATAATGGAACAGCGAGGACGATATCTGTTGGAAAAAATCAGATGAATGCGGGAGATGTGACTGTCACAGCTTTCTACGACGATGATACATCGGTAAAAATCACGGACGAAAAAGATATTACCATCGCTGATCACACCATCCAATTAGGTGATGACAATGAAGTAACAGTCACTTACGCAAATCCATATTCCGGACAAAAGGCATCTACAAAAGTATATGTTTCTGGAAGAAAGAAAAATGCTTCTTCCTACGTCGTTTCTTGTGACAGTGATTATGTTGCAACTGTTGGCAATGCCATTGATATGAGCAAAATTCATGTCGTAGCTATATATGATGACAATACATCAGGAATAGTATCTGATGCCAAGATTACATTGGAAGATGTTTCATTAAAACCGGGCAAGAATAAGGTGACGGCAGTATATGAAGGAAAGAAATATGAGCTAGAAATTAAAGCCCAGCAGGTTACGATTACTGCAAAATATATTGGCACAAAAACAATTTCAACCGGTGATACCATTGACTTAAATGATATACAGGTAATTGTTGTTGTGGATAATGGTTCAGGTTCGGTAGAACAGCAAAAATTATCCACGCAAGAGTTAAAATTAAGCGAGGAAAAGAGCAATTGCGTTTATGTAAAACCATATGAAACATTAGTTGAAATCGAAGGAATAGCAGGAAATGTTTCATCAGGAGGGGCTACTGCTACGCCAAGTGTAGCACCTATAACAACTCCGAGTGCTTCACCAAATAATGAGACAGCTCAGCCGACAATGGAACCAGTTGTCTCAAAAATTTCAAAGCCTACTTTAAAGGTAACATCGAAGAAAACAGTATTTCAACTTACATTTTCTGTTGAATCGGAGGATGTATCGGGGTTAGTTTATGACATTTACGTATCTTATGACAAAAAGACATATAAAAAAATCAAAACAGTGACAGGTGAAACGAAAAAGTATATCTGGAATTCCAAAAAAGCTAGAAAAACAGGAGAAAAAGTATACTTTAAAGTGGTAGCTCAGGGAGTAGGTGCTGACAATCAAGTGTGTAAAAGTGCTTCGTCAAAGGTAGTGGGAGCCTATTTATTGTCACCAGTGAAAAATGTTAAATTTGATGCAGATTTAAAGAAAAATGGATTTTATGCAAAATGGAATTCCGTAAAAGGATGCCAGGGATATCGCATCACTTTTGTAATTTCAAATGAAAACGGACAGAAAAAAACAAAAACCATCTATGTAAAGGCATCCAAAAAACAAAAGAATTATCTTTTTATAAGTGCTGCGAAAATGCGAAAATATATGAAAAAATTGAAAGGCAATTACTTGATGATAGAGAGTAAGTCATCAACTGTTAGAGCTTATTATAAAGACAAAAATGGAGTGACTTATTCAAGATGTTTGTATAAACTATAATACGCGACTAGAACGAAGACTTCTTTAATTGTGCTACCTGAGAAGAAAAAGTAACCCCGGCTTTGGTGGTAGATGATATGCACCCTGTTAAGTTGACTGGTGAAATATCAATCTGCCACTAAGGTCGGGGTTATGTTTATTTCAGGACAAATGCAAAACCGGCAGTTTTATCATTTTCTTTATAGCCTTCAATTCCAATGGATTTCGTTTCTGTACTGCCATCTTTAAATGTAACGGTACAGTTAATCTCGAAATCTTTCATTAACTGATTAACAGCTTCTACGCGTTTTTCTACGCTAATGCTTTCATCAAAAATAGATTGAAATACTTGTTTATCCATGACGGTTTCACAAATGCTGATGTTGGTATGTTTTGATGTTTGTTGGTCATAATCAACGGTGTAGGAAGAAACTTGCATTTGATCGTATGGATCCTGCTTTTGTTGGTCTGACATATCATCTTTGGAGATGTTTAGTATACTCAAATCTTTTCCTGTATATGTTTCGTAATCTGTTAAAATACTGTTGCCTTTTTTCTCGCTTACTAAAAATGCACCTTTGTTAATATGATATGTGATTTTGTCAATGTTATCGCCTTCACACGCAAAACCGGTTCCAAGAAAATAGGTTTCCTTTGTTTTTCCGTCATTGTTGGATTCACTTATAGTAAAAGCATAGTCGAGATTAGCTGTTCCGCCAATGTTTGTAGGCACTTTGTTGTCTTTTGTGATTTCAGCAGCATTGGCTTTTAATGCAAATGTATTGTTTATTGTTTTCACTACATTTACCTGCTTTAATGGATTATTATCCTGTGTGGTATTGATATTTGCTGTAACAATTAGTGCGGCACATGCTGCCATAGCAATTCCTGCGGTAATTATTTTTTTCATATGATATTTCCTCACTCTCTGGTTTATTTGAATTTCTTCGTCGTTAATGTCCGGAGTAAGGGCATCCTGTAACATTTTCTCTAATTTTTCATCATTCATATCCTAATGCCTCCAACTTTTCTTTCATGATTTGCTTTGCTTTACGTAGTCTGGATTTCACAGTTCCTTCCGGAAGTTTTAATACCTGTGCGATTTCTTCCACTTTCATTTGAGCAGAATAATAAAGCAGCAGTGGAACACGGTTTTTTTCAGGCAAATCCTGAATTAACCGTTGGACCTCATTTCTTTCGTCTTTTTTTTGAAATGTTTGTTCCGGAGTACTCGTTTTGTCATCCTCTATTGTGTCGCCGTCAGTTTCGGACATTTCCTCCAGACTGCACATATTCACTAACCGTTTTCGATTTGCGTATTTTTTCTTCCTGTTTTTCCAAAGTAAAATCGAAACGGACAGTGCGTAGCTTTTTGCATTTTGATTTAATTTTATTTTCTTACGTTTTTCCAATAGTTTTAGCATGGTGTCCTGATACAGTTCATTTCCTATATCTGTGTCATTTGCCTGTAATCTGCAAAATCTCAGGATATCCTTTCCATGTTCCAAAACAAATTGCTCAAATTCATGTTTTTCCATTTTGCTTTTTCATCCTTTTCGCGCGATTAGTGAAAATTGCCTTTAGTCTTATACGATGTATTATGTATGTTTGCTTCGACTTTGGCAAGTAAACTTACATGTCAGCCTTTTGGCACACACATAAATGAAAGTGGGTTCCTCTAAGGGTGTGCTAGACATGCAATGATTTGTCGTACTGGGAAAACAGTAATGCGTTAGAGATTTCATGTAGCATGTTTACCCTTACAAAAAGATATTGTCGTAAGATTATTGTGGGATTAATTTTTTTGAAAAAATGAAAAGAAGACATGAAGGAAGGAGTAATGAAGAA
>CADBNB010000200.1 GCA_902795895.1 uncultured Lachnospiraceae bacterium
AAACAGAATTCCTCCAATATTTAATTTGAGGATAGTTTAACAGATGGCTGGAGATATTGGTAGACGCCTTGTTTTGAAGCGCTTACAGAAAATAATTGGTTGGGCTTACAGCACTACTATGACAGCAGAATTAGCATTGAAGGCTGTCGAGAATGCATGCCTAAATCTAAATGATCCAACTGGTATTATTCCTCAAAGCGATTTAGGAACTCAATACACAAGTGATATGTTTGAAAAATACATAATAAAGCATAAAATCAGATATTCTTACAGTAGAAAAGGCTGTCCTTACGATAATGCTTGTATTAAATTATTTCATTCGCTTTTGAAGAAGGAAGAGGTTAACCTCAATACTTATATTGATTCAAATGATGCATACAATGCAATCTTTGAATATATAGAATCCTGGTACAATCACAAAAGGATTCATAGTAGCTTAAATTATCAGACACCTAATGCAGTTCATGCTGTAGGTACGGCGTAGAAGTCGCACTTTTGGTGTCCACTATATTGACATAAGTTCATATTTAATTTGAAGATAGTTTATTAGATGGTGAGGTAAAAGGATGGACGCCTTGTTTTGAAAAAAATTTTTATGTTGTTTAGTTGATTTTATAGTTTCCGCTCTTGGGTGGAAAATTATTACACTCAAGCTAAAAAATTCAAAAAGAAACATTTATGTCAAGACTAGTTATTCACACAGTTACACAATTACAACTAAGGAAAGAAGCTTATTTTACCGATATGATAAAGTGTAAGTGAAACATCAAAGGAGACACAATGATAGTAAACAGGAGTGAAAGACATGGCAAATTTATATAAGAAAAATTTGGAACAATTAAAAGGGACAGTGCCTATGGTTGATGTGATTGAACATCATTTGGAAAAATTTCAAGATTATGACAATAATATTAAAATGATTGAGGGAGTGCCACATTTTTGTAAAGATGATATGTGGTATGCCATGCAGAGCAGAGATATTTTTTTAGAAGCGGAACGTTTGATGAAGAATATAGATCCATATAAGGATTATTTGATTGTATTAGGTGGAATGGGAAATCCACAGGTTCTTTATAATTTGGTAAATAAAACATCAAGTGGAACCAAGATAGTAGTAGTAGAGCAAAATCCATATATTATGAAATATGCGTTTTCGCATGCAAACTTTGCAAATATGATGGAAGGAAATAAATTTGTGATTTGCCATGATGATGATAATTTAATGGATACTTTGGCGATTATTTGTATTAATGCGGGCTGGGAAAATTTGGCTCAAAATATGCAGGTAGTATCTATGCCATATATGCACTTAGAGGAAGGATTGATTGTTAAGACTGTAAAGGCATTTAAGAAAATTATACTAAATACTTTAGCAGGTTTAGGAAACAGTGTGGATGATATGGTAAATGGTCTGGTAAATGAATACAAAAACGTGGATGAGTGCATCAAGGCAAATGGTCTTGCAGAAGTGCGTGGAAAGTATAAAGGTTATCCAGGAATTGTAGTAAGTGCAGGACCATCTTTGGATAAAAATATTCATTTATTAAAAGAACTGTATGGTAAGGCAGTTATCATTACCACAGATGCAGCAAATAGGGCATGTTTGGCGGTTGGAGCAAAGGTGGATGGTATTGTTACCATTGAAAGAGATATTCCGACATATAATCTTTTTTATGAAAATAAGGAGTTGGATCCGGATATGGTGTTTGTGGGACCGGCACTTGTGTGGCCGGATATTTTAAGCGAATATCCGGGAAAGAAGATACTGCTTGCAAAGACAGCCCAGGGAATTGATGGATGGTGGGGAGATTTCTTCCCACAACAGGAATACATTTTACAAGGGTTTTCTTGCTCTAATGCAGCACATGCTATGTTGGAACAAATGGGGTGTGATCCTATCATTTTGATAGGGCAGGATTTTGCTTTTACAGGGAACAAAAGGCATAGTGAAAATTCAAAATATTATAAAAATAATAATACAAAAGAATTTACGAAAGAAAATTATGATACTTGGGTTAAGGGAATAGATGGTGAAGATGTTCCAAGTCATGAAGTGTTTAATCAGTTCCGTGAAGTTATGGAACAGATGATTACCCTTGG
>CADBNB010000201.1 GCA_902795895.1 uncultured Lachnospiraceae bacterium
GCGAGGATGCGCAGACCGCGGAGATGGAGTTAATTGCTGCGTAATACCGCGGTCGCGCTAGAGTTTTGCAAGCAAAACTCTTTGTTCTAAGTAACTATACGTTTAGGGTATATATTTTTTACAATGGAAATGTTACAAAAATTTAAAGAAAATACTTGACTTATTGTTTAGAAAGTATTATCATATTTAAGTATTCCTCGATAGCTCAGTCGGTAGAGCGCATGACTGTTAATCATGATGTCGTTGGTTCAAGTCCAACTCGGGGAGTTTATTTTTACTTGGCTCCTTGGTCAAGCGGTTAAGACATCGCCCTTTCACGGCGGTAACACGGGTTCGATTCCCGTAGGAGTCACTATGGCGACATAGCCAAGCGGTAAGGCATGGGTCTGCAACACCCTGATCACCAGTTCAAATCTGGTTGTCGCCTCTTTAACGTCTATAACATTGTTATAGACGTTTTTTTTGTAAGCAAAACTCTTTGTTCTATTGAAAGTGTTTTCCATAGTCAACAGAATGCATGATTGCATGTTATTTTGATTGGATACGTGAAAATTTGATATGTATGAGTTAAGTAGTCAATTTTTTGGGGGATACATATAGAAAGGCAAGTACCATATAAAATGATACTTGCCTTATATAATACTAATAATTTGCGTTAGATGTTGTTAGAATACATTGTATAAATATTGTTTGAAACAGATGATTATACTAATTTCTGACCACAGTTTCCACAGAAGTTTGTATCTCCAGTTGGCTGACCACAGTTTGGACAGAATTTAGGTTTGGCACCTGTTGGTGAGTTTTGAGCAGGGGCTGCATTTTGGTTCATGTTTTGCATCATCTGGTTAGCCATCTGCATACCCATCATCATTCCTGCCATGTCAGATGCAGCGCTTGATCCGTGACCATTTGCCATACCATCTGCCATTGCAACCTGCTGATATCTGTTCATATCGCCAATCATGCTCTGCTCTGCATTCTTGTTGATCATATTCTGAACATTTTCTGGGTAGTTAAAGCTCATGATTGTAAAGTCTGTAATTGCAAGTCCGTTTCCGCCAACTTGCATATCTAAGTCAGTTTTAATTCCGTTTCCGATATCAAATGAATTTGCCATAAGGTTGAACATATCTTTTCCCTGTGAAGAAATCCATTTCATAAGAAGCTGGTCAAGAACTGATGTGATACGCTCTTTTACGTCTTCAACTAAATACTGCTGTTTTACACCTGCAACTTTATCAATTAAAGTAACGTAATCATTCACTTTAAAATTGAATGTTCCGTTTGCGCGGATTGGAAGTCCACCTGGCATGTTTGGCGCTGGAATGTTAATGGCGTTCTTTGTACCCCATTTTACCTGGAATTCTTTTGTGTTAACGAAAAGAACTTCTGCACGCATTCCACTGTTAAATCCAAATTTAAATCCTTTTAATGTTGAAAGGAAAGGAATAATCTGACTTTCGATGTCGTATTCTCCTTCATCTTTGAAAATTCCTTCGATTTTACCATTAAATAAAAAGATGGCATCCTGCCCAGGACGAATAATAAGTTTACTTCCCTTTTTGATTTCCTTATTACACCATTTCCAGAAAATCATATCATCTCTAAATTCTTCCCATTCTACAACGTTTGCAAATTGTCCGCTAAATAATCCCATGTTAAAATCCTCTCTTTCATTTTACATAAAGTGTTTTGATAAATAATTTATATGTTAATTTGACAGTTTTTATTTTGATACATTAGTATCAATAAACTCTTTGTTCTCATTTTTTTTATTCGTTGAAAAGTATAAATATTGTGTTAAATGCGTGCTTCTATCATTTCTACATAGGAGCAACATTTTTCGGTGTTAGTTAATGTGGTGATATATTAGAAAGATCCACCACCGTGGCTTGAACCACCTCCACCGCCGCCACCGCTACTACTTGACGAGCTGTCTGTTGATCGTTTGTGTCTGCTTATGGAAGTTCGAATGTAATGATCGTGTTTACTTGTTAGGCTTGACTGTTTCATATATGTTTGTTCATTTACGGTCATTTTTCCACCCGAATTAAATGCCATAATCAGAATAATGATAAATCCAACGCCAAACGATAAAGCAACTTGAAACCAAACACGTAGCAATAACGAATCAGGGTTTATTCCTGCTTTAAGCTTTGTTAAATAATTCGTTTTTGAATAAAAGATTTTGGTTGCATCAAAAAAGTGATCGTTATGTAAATCATCGTACATGCATTCAAATATATAATCGCAACGAGAATTGTCGATTTGTGTTGCCATTTTACCTTTTCCGGAAATATCAGCATTTCTTCCTTCTGTGGTAACTGAAATAGACAAAACAACTGCATTATCGTAGGAATAATTGCCTGTTGATACTAAGTCATCATAAAATGCGTCAGAATAATATTCTAAATCTGTTTGTGCATCATAAGAAGAAGAATGGTCGAATTCTTCTCGGGTGTTTGTGGTGACAACAAGGAAATTACAACCTTTTTCTTGATTGTAATCGTATGCAATATCTTCAAGAAGTGCTTCTTCTTCATCGGTATAGATATCACCGTAATCAAATACCCTTTGTACGCCATCATCTGATTTAGCAGAGATGGTTAATGATGGAAGTGTTAATACAAAAAGCATTGCAAAAGAAATAAGTAAATATTTTACATATCGCTTCATTAGAACCATACACCTCCAATCAAATATACGAGAATTTTAAATATAATTAAAATTGTTACGGAAAACAGGCAACCAAAACCGATACATTTTTTTTTGCTGATTGGTGGTTTGCCGACTATTTTTCCTGTTTGTCCATTCATATAGAAGTTATGTTCACTATTTTCGTAGTCATAGCAGAACATCCAGATTGGTAACAAAGTATAATCTGCATTGGTCGGTATAACGTTATAATTCTTTGAACGAATACTAACAGTTGAATATTTGCTCATAGTCGAGCGGAAATAATTTGTCGTGTAATCTTCCGTACGATTTTTGATTCGTGGATATAAATCTTTATCTGTGTAATTGTATTTTTCAGCCAAATATCCAGCAAGATAAGGTGTACTAAAATCGTGTAAATTGTCATAATTAAATGGTTCTAGTTTGTCCATCATCTCATCATCCATTTTTTCGGATGCGTCTACCGGAATTTTTTCAAAGCGTAAATTACCGGCACGATATACATCGAAGTATTGTGTTTCGGTAACGTCATAATCTCCTTCGGTTCTGTGTTTAACAATAGTACATTCAGCTGAAACTTCACCGTTTACGTTTAAGTCATATAACCAAAATGGTACATACATTCCTGTGATGGATTTTACTCTGTATTGTTTTTTGAATTTGTCAGGGCGTAATAAGCCTTTTCCAAGCCATTTACGGAAAGCTTCTTCTGCCTGTGGTTTTGTGATGGAAAATGGTGCAACTTTGGATGGCGCAAGAACTCCTGAAAGCCGATCTCCTAAAATCATAGGTGCATCGCAGAAACTACAAGTAGTTGCAGAAGTATCATCTGTCGTAATCAGTATCGCGCCACAGTTTTTACATTGGTATTGCGCTGCATTGTCATCTCGGTATGTTTGATTTCCGGTTGTTTTTTTGAATTCATCATAGGAAGTTTGCTCATCAGGTGTATTGATGCTTGGTGCTTCCTGGTCAATTTGCATCGTATTCCCACAACTGTCACATTGAAGCAATCCTGTCTCTGGATGAAAAATCATATCAGCTCCGCAACCTGGACATTTATGTTGTATTATCATAGTTTATCCTTTCAATAGTATGGGACTGCCGTTACTAGAAAAATAAAGAATAGTCTGTATATATGTAACAAATATAATTTGTTAGGGTTTCTAGTTTTGACAGTCCCTTTTTTGATATTTAATACGAAATTTGATTATGTCGTTTACGACATGATTAGTAAAAAATGTTTATTGCTGTCCTTGTCCTAAACTTGCTTTTAATGCTGCAAGCTCATCATCAACATTTGATGTTGAACCAGCGTATTTTGCTGTTAAGTCTGCAATGCTATCACCAGTGCTATTATTTAATTCTGTCATTGCGTTTGCTTTATCAAGTGCAGCATTTGCCTTTGCTTCCATACGATCGAAGGCTGCGATTGAATTGTTTCCGTTTAATCCGGAAGTCATCTTGTTGATGTGTTCCTGAGTCTTGGCAACTGCTAACTTACCTTTGATCATATCTTTACGTGACTCTAACTCGTTGATATCTTTTACAAGCTTGTCATGCATCTGTCTCATGTTTGTTGCATTTGTATGAGCTAAATCGTATGCCTGCTGTAAACCTTCCTGCTTGCTTGTAAGAGCACCCTTCTTCTCTAAGAACTGACGAGCGTCATCTTCGTTTCCAGCTTCCAATGCTTTAACAGCATACTGCTGCATCTTATTGATTTCAGCTGTACATTCATCCAAAGCACGTTTTGAACGCTGCTCCTCAGCCATAACAACTGCAGTTTCAGATTTTACTTTTCCTAAGTCTGTGTTGAGGTTTCTTAAACACTGATCAATCATTTTCTCTGGATCTTCTGCCTTGTCTAATAATGCGTTAATGTTTGATGACATGATGTCTTTAAATCTTGATAAAATACCCATTTTCATTCCTCCAATTAAAATTCTAAATGTTCACAACTTCACAATATGTGAATTAGTGGCGTTAAGTTTGTTTCCTATATAAGTTTATTCTATAAACGTGTTTTCGTCAATTAAAATCTCATTAGAAAAGATAGCAGTTTTGCTGAGAAGAAATAAAATACAAAAAATACTATTAATAAAAGTAGCTGTTGACACAGCTAACCATATTCGCAATTCGCCCTAAAGGGCTTCCTGTTCATATGGTAAGGTTGTCTGGTAAATATGTTTCTTAACAAGCAAGTTTGTGTGAAACATATCTACTAGACAACACTTTTAAAATAAAATTGTGTTGCGAAAGGATTAATTACCTAATATAATGTTAAAGGTATATAGAAATGATAAGATATATGTTTCGCTAGGATTAGGAATAGATGATGTCTGCAAAAGTAGAAGAAAATCCTGTGTTTGAGACTTGCGAGTTTATTTTGAAAAATATAAGAAAGGTTGAGTTGTAATATGTGGATAGCCGATCAGTGGAAAGATTATCAGGTAATTGATTGTTCTTCCGGTGAAAAACTGGAAAAATGGGGAGATTATACCCTTGTTCGTCCAGATCCCCAGGTAATTTGGGAAACTCCTAAGAAAAACAAAGGATGGAAAAACAGAAATGCTCACTATCATAGAAGTAAAAAAGGTGGTGGAGAATGGGAATTTTTCGATTTGCCAAAACAATGGCAGATCAATTATAAAGAATTGACATTTAATCTTCAGCCTTTTAGCTTCAAACATACCGGTCTGTTTCCAGAGCAGGCAACAAATTGGGATTGGTTTAGTGAACTGATAATTAATAAGAAGAAAGCAAATCCTAACCGGGAGATTAAGGTATTAAATTTATTTGCTTATACCGGCGGTGCCACATGTGCTGCAGCAAAAGCAGGAGCCAGTGTGACTCATGTAGATGCATCCAAAGGTATGGTAACATGGGCGAAGGAAAATGCTGTTTCTTCAGGGCTGAGTGATGCTCCAATACGTTGGATCGTTGATGATTGTGTGAAATTTGTAGAGAGAGAAATCCGTCGTGGAAAAAAATATGACGGTATCATTATGGATCCACCTTCTTATGGTAGAGGTCCTAAGGGCGAAATCTGGAAGATTGAAGAAAAGATTCATCCATTTATTCAACTTTGTACGGAAGTGATGTCAGATGATCCATTGTTTTATTTGGTAAATTCATATACAACAGGACTTCAGCCGGCAGTAATTGCCTATATGATGAATACGGAAATCGTGAAAAAGTTTGGCGGAAAAGTAGTGGCTGAAGAAATCGGACTTCCAGTAAAGGATAGTGGACTTGTGTTACCTTGCGGTTCTTCCGGAAGATGGTTTGTGGAAAAATAAATTTGAAAGTAGTTGTGCATATTGTACAACTACTTTTGCATTTCTGGAAAAAAAAACATCAATTTTATAGTTGGATTTTTATGTAAAAATACTTGCGTATCTTTATAACTTCGTGTATAATTTGATATGTTGTGACATTGATAGCTATGAAGCGTGAGGTTGCTCAATCGAAAGATTTGAGGTTTTCCGTGGAGCGAATGTCAAGTTAAAAAACTGGCGACAAGTCACTGTACCACAATAGAACAGATGCTATTTAGCAGAGGAGTTTTATACCCAGGTGTTTATGACACACATGGGTGAGTGTACAGTCACCACTTGTCGTACTAAATTAAGTGCGAAAAGGAGGCGGCTTTTTTTATGGCAGCAGGTCAAGTAATGAGAATTACATTGAAGGCGTATGATCATCAGTTAATCGATCAGTCAGCTGGAAAAATTATCGAAACTGTAAAGAAGA
>CADBNB010000202.1 GCA_902795895.1 uncultured Lachnospiraceae bacterium
GCGAGGATGCGCAGACCGCGGAGATGGAGTTAATTGCTGCGCAATACCGCGGTCGCGCTAGAGTTTTGCAAGCAAAACTCTTTGTTCAACCTTAGGACACCTGTTACATCAGAAAGAGGTTACCTATTTATTTAGTTTAAATTTACTAACGATTTCTTCCAATTCTCCCGCAATCTTTTGCTGGTTATCGGACATATCATTTACTTCATCTACTACATCTGCAACATCATCCACCGCTTGTAAGATATTTCCGCTGACTTCTGATGTTTCCTGAGAAGATTCTGCAATGCTTTGGATGGCATCTGTCACTTCGTGCATAATATGAGTGATTCCATCTGCCATGTTGGAAATCTTGTCGGCACTTTGGGCAAAATATTCGGCGTCTTTTCCGTATTGATTTGCTGTTTCAACAAATGCTGCATAATCAGGCTGTACCCTGTCTTGTACGAAGGATAACAAGTCTTTTGCATCGTTTGATAAATTTTTGAAAGCAATTTGTACTTCGCCGATAGTTTTTTGAATTTCATCAACTGCAGAAGCGGTTTCCGATGCAAGGTTTCCGATTTCTGAAGCAACAACCGCAAATCCTTTTCCTTGTTCCCCGGCTCTGGCAGCTTCGATGGAAGCGTTGAGGGCTAACAGGTTAATTTGTTCTGCAATTCCTGCGATTACTTTTGCCATTTCTCCAATGTTAGCTACAACCTTGGAATTTTCAATACTTACTTCTAATTGTCGTTCAAACTGACCGGACAGATTAATTGCAACTTTTTGTGATTCTTTTGTGGTAGTACCAAGAGTGTCGGCACGTTTTTTGATTTCAGCAGACATGTTTTTATTATCCATTGTTTCCTGATTAAGGAAGCCGACAGAGGATGCAACTTCTTCTGCACTGGCATTTACCTCTTCGGTAGCGGTACTGGATGATAAAGTAGCCTCGTTGATGGTTGACATAGATTTCTGGATATTTTTAAAACCATCAAGCAAAATGCTGGAAGAAGTTTTTAACTTTTCACTGGAATCATTAATATGTATTGAATGCTCCGAAATGTTTTTAATTACCGTACGGTTGCTTAGGTACATGTCGTTCAAGGTATCGCCCATCAATCCTAATTCATTGTTCTGTGTTACAGTTAGTGGCTCCAAAGTAAAGTCTCCCTCGGAAAGTGATTTTGAAAAACCACAAACTTTTTTAATGGATTTTGCAATGTTATTTACCTGTAACAGTACAATGACAATGGTTAATGCTAATGTGATAATTGAAATAATCACCATGAATAATACGAGTTTTTTCACAGGTTCCTGTAATTCGCTTTGTGACATTTGGACGATAACGGTCCATTTTACTGTTTCTAACGTTTGGAAATATGCGGACTGTTTTGTACCTTCGTGGTCTTTGTAAATGGCATCGCCTTTATCACCACTCATTACTTTTTTTCCGAAATCATTAAATTCGCCACCAAGATTCTGAATATTTTCTGCAGCTTGTATCTTAGCGCTATCTACACCACCAAGTAATACTCCGCTTTCAGTAATCATCATGGCTTTACCTGTGTCACCAATGGAAATATCGTCAATCATTTTCTGTAATGTAGAGATTTCAATATCTACAGAGATACATCCTAAATAGTTGGAACCATCACGAATTGGCATGGTACAGGTAGACATGATAAGACCTGATGTTTCATCGTAATATGGATCTGTTAAAATTGCCTGTCCATCGGATGCTTCTGCAATTGTATAGTATTCCTGATTAAAATAATCATACTCTGCATTACTGTAATCATAGGTTGTAACAATATTGCTACCATCCTTATAAATGTATGGTCCTACGTATTGTTGTTTCTTGTCGTAGGCGTATGGCGCAAACCAGATACCACTTCCAAGTACCATATCATTGTCTGCAACAATTCTTTTTAGTGTACTTTCGTATTGGTCTAGCGTTTCATAAGTATAGCTGGTCGCCACCATATCGGAAATTGTTGTAGCGGTGCTTTTTATGACGCGTAATTTAGCATCAAGTTCATGAATTCGTGCGTCAAGATTAGCTTCCATAATTTCCGTATTCTGGTCTTCTGCCATGTCGTAGCAGGAATATGCAGAATACGCAGTAAGTATTACCATTGCTATGACGATAACGGAAAGTAATGAAGCAAGCATTTGCCTGCGGATTTTTCTGTTCCTCTTTTTTTCGCTCATTTTTAGCGCCCCCCTTTTTAGAATGTTCTCTTGGAATCTATGAAAAGACTTCGAGAGAATATATATGAATTAATGTACACCTCAAACTTATTATACCATAAATGGGGATAATTGGAAAGATGTTTTGTGTGGAAAGAAGTGATGAATGGTGTTATAATGTCTTTAAAAATGTTATCAGCAGATGTGTTCACATAAGTTGTAACAGTTTAGTTGCTTTTAAAGGAGAAAATAAGTAATGGTTGCTGGTGCAACAAAACATAAATATGTTCTCTTGAGATTATGGTATAAGGAGTACTCAAAGAGCGCATAAATATAAAATGGAGGAAGAATCATGGGTAAATATTTTGGTACAGATGGATTTCGTGGAGAGGCAAATGTAGGACTTAACGTAATGCATGCGTTTAAAGTAGGACGTTTCCTCGGACATTATTATGGAAAAGATCATAAAGCAAGAATTGTCATTGGAAAGGATACCAGACGTTCCAGCTACATGTTTGAAGATGCTTTATCAGCAGGTCTTACTGCAAGTGGAGCGGATGTATATTTGATTCACGTTACGACTACACCTAGTGTGTCGTATGTAGTTCGAAGCGAAGATTTTGACTGTGGAATTATGATTTCAGCTAGTCATAATCCATATTATGACAATGGAATCAAGATTTTAAATGGTTTGGGACACAAGTTGGAGGCGGAAGTTGAGCAACTGATTGAGGAGTATATTGATGCACCGGAGGATACCATTCCTTACGCTACAAAAGATCAGATTGGTCGTACTACCGATTATATTGTAGGACGTAACCGTTATGTAGGATACCTGATGAGTCTTGCTACAAAGTCATTTAAAGATATGAAGGTGGGACTTGATTGTTCCAACGGATCGTCTTATGAAATTGCAAAGGCAGTATTTGACGCCCTTGGAGCAAAAACATACGTAATCAATAATCATCCGGATGGAACAAACATCAATATGAACTGTGGTTCTACCCACTTGGAAGTATTGCAGCAGTTTGTAAAAGAAAAACAGTTGGATGTAGGATTTGCTTTTGACGGCGATGCAGACCGTTGTCTTGCTGTGGATCATTTGGGAAATGCGGTAGATGGAGACTTGATTTTGTACGTTTGCGGAACTTACTTAAAGGAAAAGGGCGAACTTGCCAACAATACAGTAGTTACTACCGTTATGTCAAATCTCGGTCTTTACAAAGCCTTTGACAAGAAAGGTATTTCCTATGAAAAGACAGCCGTTGGAGACAAATATGTATATGAAAATATGATGCAGAACGACCATATTATTGGTGGTGAGCAGTCAGGACATATTATTTTCAGTAAATATGCGGCAACAGGTGATGGTATCTTAACTGCACTTATGATTATGGAAGTTATTCTGTCAAAGAAAACTACTTTGAATGATTTGACACGTGAAGTAACTATTTTCCCACAGTTGTTGGAAAATGTCCGTGTGACGGATAAAAATGCAGCTATGTCTGATGCGGAAGTTTTAGCAGAAGCGAAAAAGGTGGAAGAAGCACTTGGAGACGACGGAAGAATTCTTCTTCGTCAAAGTGGTACAGAGCCTTTGGTTCGTGTAATGGTGGAAGCTGAGACGGACGAATTATGTGCGAAATACTGTAAACAGGTGGCAGACGTAGTAAAAGCGAAATATGGCGCATAGTTGATAGGTTATTTCGTCAAGCAATGTAATTGATTAAGGGCTGGAACAAAGGGAATATATTTCTAAAAAGCGAGTGATGACTAAAAATATATGTTTTAAAAAAGAAGAGAGTATGGTTAAACACATTAACCATATTCTCTTCTTTTGTTCACAGGATAATCACAATTTTTACACACCCCTTTCACAACTCATACACAACCAAAACACAGATTTATATTATCATTTTTATAACGGTTGAAACGCAACTAATTGTTTGATGGTAGAACAAATAATTCTCGTAAAAAGAGAATTTTGAAAAGGAAAGGGATGGACTATGAGAAAATTCAAGAGAAAACTTACGAAAAAGAAAATTTTTGTATCAGGAATTGCACTGTTGTTAGTCGGTGCTTTAGGAACCGGATTATTTGTTTGGAACAGTAGAAATTCTGTTGACCGGATTGTGATGGGAAAAACATTTGCAAATACTATTCGTCTTGAAAAACAGGATTTAGTCACATCCATAAGTGCTACAGGAACCATTGAAAGTGCAAAGCAGGCAACGGTTTCAGCTAGTGTTCAAAATGTTACGGTAAAGAAATGGAACGTATCTGTAGGAGATACCGTAAGCGAAGGCGATGTGTTGCTGGTATTTGATCTTTCGGATTTGAAAGAAAGCCTTTCTGAAGCAAAAGAAAATCTTTCCGATGCAAAAGAGGAAGCAGCAGAGAGCGTAGCGGAAGCTGAGGAAAATCTTTCAGATGCCAAGGAAGAATACAATGACAGCATTGATACACAGGCTTCGAAAGTAAGTAAAGCAAAAACTGCATGGACGGATGCAAAAGCAGAAGTGACAGCGTTACAGAAAAAGATTAAAAGTGCATCGGCAGAAGAGAAAAAAGCATTGCAGGAGGAACTTACAAAAGCACAAGAGGCAGTGAACCAGGCAAAAAGTAGTTATGAGTCAGCGCTTCAGGAACAAAAGAGTGCAAAAAAACAAAGTGCTTCCAGCGTAAAGCAGGCAGAAAAAGAATTAAAAAATACGAAATCCCAGACAGCAAAATCAGTGAAGGAAGCAAAAAAACAAGTAGAAGAAATACAGGAACAGA
>CADBNB010000203.1 GCA_902795895.1 uncultured Lachnospiraceae bacterium
CAAAAAACATTCCGTTGGGAACAATACTGTCATTAGTAGCATGACAGGGGCGTTTTGTGCAAATTTCAGATTTGCTCATTTATAGTAGAGAACATTTTATATAAGGAGGATTCTTATGGTAGATAAAAAATCCATACAATATTTCAAAATTTTTTATTTAAAACGCCTGTTTCATAAATTCCTTTGGTTTCTTTTCGAAATGGCGTTATTTTTATCCGGTTTATTTCTGACACTCAAATACTCTCCTGTTTTATTTGACGATTTTGAACCCGGCGACGAAAAATACGTGTATCTCGTATTTGTTCCATGCATTGCTGTTAGTATCCTGGGATTTCTATACTATCTACTTCAAATTCCTGTGATACGAATGATGTCATCCATCCAGAAATTTCATAATATGTACTGGACCGAAACACCGCAGGATTTAGAAAAAGACTTTGTTTCCTCTCAGGAATTTCAATGGAAGGACAGCCTTTTGGTTATTGGCAAAAATTATATTTTCTTCGCATCTCCAATGCAGTTTCATGTACTTCGCACACATGATCTGCAATGGGCATTTACATACTCAAAAAAATCCTATACCAGCAAATTCCTAAGAAAAAAGACGGTGCAATGGTATGGATTTATGGACATTTATCAGGATTTTTACGAGTTTCAATGTACTAAAAAAGACGCAAAAGCCATCAATGAATTTCTCAGACAAACGCTACCACACATTTTCATAGCGCCTTTATCTGCTGAACTATCTACAATGAATCAGGAAGAATTTTTAGCATTACAGTATAACAATTACTTAGACGTCAACCAGGAAAAAGCAAAACGTGTACAACCCAAAAACATAAAGAAAAAAAATGCTATTATTTCCATCATTACAACAATGTTCCAATGTTTATGCCTTCCCCTTTTCATTTATATTATAAGTTTTACTCTTCCTGCTTTGCATCCTTTTATAGTTATGACGCAGTCCATAAAATACTTCAATTATATCAAAAATGGAATTGCTATTATTTCGATTGTCCTTGCTTTGATTTGTCAATTTTCCATTATTCTTGGAAAGACACACCCTCGTCAGGGTTTCCTAAGCCAGGCATTGGAATTATTAAAAAACTTAACTTATGTGAGCTACGGTTTATATTTGTTTGAACTGCCATACACGCAGTACTTACCGTTATTTTGGGCAATTTCCGGATTTGTGGTAATTCTATTAGGCCTTATTTTTCCTAATATCATCACGGATGCTCCAATAGACACAGACACCAGCCAAAAAAATAACCTATATCCGACGCAAACAAGTACAAAATCATCTGAAACTACAGATTTTTCGTATACAAACCAAACAAATACCGAATCCCCTGAAACCACGGATACTCCAGATGCAGAAGAAGAAAACACGGATATTGCCATCACCGGCTCCATTAAACTGCTATTTTTTAATGGAATTATGTTGCTTTTAACCATTATAAATCCTTGTCGGAATTATCCTATCCTTCCAATGCTACTAACGATTTCAATTCCTTATTGTATCGCTGTTTTGGGAATAAAATTCCGAACATTACTGGCTGACATAGGTACATTTTTACTAAGGATTGTACTAATTCCATTCCTTTTTGGAGCAGTTCTTTTTGTAAACGCTTATCACTACACAGAAATATCTTCCACGAATTGTGTTGTGATAAAAAAAGATACTGAAACCACAAAAGAAGTGTTTAAAAATTATATGATTCAACTTGATAACAAAGAAAAATATGAAGTTGACAAGGAAACCTATCTTTCAATCCAACCCAAGGCTAAAGTAACGCTTACAGAATGTGAAGGTTTATTTCACTTAAAATGGACAGATGTTTCATCCGAAAAAGAAAAGGTGAAAAAATCAGACAAAACAACAAAGAAATCTAAGAGCAATAAAAAATCTAAGAAATCAAAGAAGCGCAAATCTTCAAAAAAGACTAAAGACTAAGTTTTCTTTAAAAGCATTGTCAGTAGGTGTTGTTTCTGCAAGCTTGCGTGCAAAGAAACATACCTACTAGACAATCAAAACTCTAGCGCGACCGCGGTATTGCGTAGCAATTAACTCCATCTCCGCGGTCTGCGCATCCTCGC
>CADBNB010000204.1 GCA_902795895.1 uncultured Lachnospiraceae bacterium
AATATCCGCCGCATCATAACAATACGGCGGATATCTATAAACTTATTTTAGATATTTGCCCTGTCTACTTGACAGGGGGCTGATCAATTCATGCTACACTGGCTATACGCCTATTTTTTACACATGTTTTTTTCTATTGTAAGATAGATGACAAATATCTGGAAGTTCTTTCGACCAAGGCAATAAGGTATCAATCACCTTTGGATTGTTGGAGCACTCCATCCTACCTGATTTATTATATCGTTTTGAATTGCTTCCAATGCTAGAATCTGTGATAGAGTAACTCACGGAAAAACTGTTATTCAGTAAGGAATGTTCCACCCCATTCAACAACGGTAAATCCGCTACGTGTCTTAGGTGTTAATACCTGTTCTTTTACAGAAATAGGTGCATCAAGTGCCTTCATTTCCATCAATACACGAATTACAGTATCAGGATTTCCACTGACAGAAAGTGGCATGTTTTTATTGATTTCATTTTCTGTGGCAAAACGAATGTAGTTGTATTTGTTTGCCTCAAGTTTAGGTAACCAGTATAAGATAAATTCTTCTGCTTCTTTGTAATTCAAACCTAAAATTGCAAGTTTTTCTTCTAAGAATTCAGCCGCGTCTTCACCTTTTACTACAAATCCGTCTTCTGTCTGCTTGAAATCAACAATGTTTTTACTTTCATAATAAAGAGAATAAAGTGACTTTCCAGTAGTTAAATCCTTTAACGTTCCGTCTGGCTCTGCAAGTACATTCCAGCTGTTTTTATACTTTGGATAGGTGCAGGTAAGCTTGTCAGGAGCACCTAAAGTAACCTCAATTTCCTGTTGCTTTTCAGGATATAGGTAGATGACTGGTTTGAAGCATATGTCTTTAGCACAATCATTGTCATAATAATTGTATTTTTCTCTAAGCTGTATGCTTGTTACATTTTCTTTTGGAATTGCAAATAATTCAAATGCCATGGAAGGTGCTAAAGGACCACCATAGTGAGACTGTGTGAAATTATAGTCGATGTATATTGCTGAACCAGATACATGTAATTGATGGAAACAGTATTCTCTCGAATCAAAGCTACAATCATAATTGTAAATAGCTAAATAATTGTTTTCGAAAAAATTAAGGTTAAATGTTTTTCCTAATAAAGTAAATTTATCATGAAATGTAATTTTACCATTAGAAGTGTTGTTAGCATAAAGAGCTGAACCGGATGCTACAAAATTTTCGTATTCGGTTCTACTTTGTAAAACCTGTAGGTTACTAAAAGGATTAGATAGATTCAGGTTAGTGGTATCGGCATAATGAAATTGTAAAGTGTCCTTTGAGTCAATCGGATATTTCGTATAGTTTTCAAATGGTTCCCCAGTAAATTCTACATTTTCTGCTTTTATAGAGGAAGTGGATACTTTAGAATTGATACTGGTATCTTTTTGCTTTTTGATAACACATTTTAATTTTTTCCCATTTTTTAATTTTGCAGTGATGGTAACTGATTTGGTTGTGGAATCACTTTTTTTAACCAACATCACCTGATTTTTTTTCTGATTTTTAATGTTTACAATTGTTTTATCACTGGTTGTCCATTTAACTGTTCCTGAGTAATTCTTAACAGAAAGTACCTTTTTATTACATTTGTTTAGTGAAATAGATGTAATTGATAACTTTGGTGTTTTTTTGCTGGCAGCTTGTGAAATAGTATTTGGCTGAGTATTGCTAATTATAGCCGTTACTGCAAGTGTTAGTGCTAAAATTTGTTTTTTCATTATAATCTCTCCTCGTAAAATATTTATAAATTTTTGTGTATTCCTTCTCTCAACACACAGACTATTATAATCGAAAAAAATGTACTTTTTAAGTACCAATTAAAAAAAATATTGTCTTACAAGAGAGTGAGTGCTGCTTCACTTTCATACATGGTGTTGACTGCAAAGCAGTCGTGTCAGTTTAATGAAAATTGCAACAAAAAAGCTATGAAAATCGTTTCATAGCTTAAAAAATATTCAAGTCTTGCCGTTTCTATAATTTGATGCACAAGGAGTGCCAGTGCGTTTTGCCTTGAATTAATTACTCTCTGGAAATATTAAGATAACTTACATTTCTGTGTTGAGTAATATCATATTTCTCAATATCTAACAGTTTGTCAACGGCATTCTGCATATTTGGATTTTGTCGATAACTTAATACTAAGGCTTTTTCTTTTTCGGATAAAGATAATGCAAAGTCTTCTTCCTGTGAGTAGCCATATGTTTCAAGAACATTATCTTCGTTTTTATAACCAAAAGTTTCAAGAATATTGTCTACCTGATATAGGTCACAAAGGAACATCAGTGTGTCTGCATCTGGTTGTGTGCGTCCTGTTTCCCAACCATAAATAGTTTTAGGTGCCGAAAAATTATTATGTTCTTGTAATATATTGGATACTTCTTCAACAGAAAGGTGACTATTTTTTCGCAATGTTCTTAATGTGGTACCAATATTTGGATTTCTCATGGAATCAATCCTTTCAAATATTATAATTATATTTTTATCGTTTTTTAATAAGTAGAAATTTTCGTATTCGTTAATTACCGTAATAAAGATAACAAACAATTATTTCTATTGTCAATGGAATTGGTAAAAATCTTGGAAATCAAGAATAATCACAGATTGACAATCTTGTGAAACGAGAATAAAATGATAAATAATCTGTTTAATGATAGGAAAACATAAATCGGAGGAAGAAAAAATGAATATGAAAAATAAAGTATTGGATTATATTGAGGAAAAGAATGTTTCAATTGATATCTTGAAAGAAAAAACAGGATTAAAATCGGAAAAGTTTGAACGTGGAAATGATGTGGATTGGAGTGCAGAGGATTTATTGGTCATTTGCGCATATTTAGATGTTGAGCCAATGGAACTTTATGGATAAGTTTCGTAAATGATAATAAATTGAAAAAGAAAATAAAGGAAGATGTTAGGGAGTAATTTGAGTAGACGTGTGTCTGCTCTTTTTTTATGTAATAGGAAATTGTGATGCATTTTCCTGTTGCATAAAAAACGCTCCGCGAGGATGCGCAGACCGCGGAGATGGAGTTAATTGCTGCGCAATACCGTGGTGGCGCTAGAGTTTTGCAAGCAAAACTCTTTGTTCTAATAGGAAATTGCGATGCAAAACTCATTGTTTTAGTGGAATAATCTTTTGGGTTTTGATACAATTAATAATTGGATGTGATGTTCGGGGAAAATTATGTGATTGACTGCGAAAACACCATTCTTTACCGTTGATTACGTATTAGCAAAATATGACTAGAAAAAGAGGCGAAGAAAATGAAGAGATTGAAAAAAAGTGTTAGTATTGTAAGTTTGTTATTAATTGTAAGTTTGGGAATGTTTGGATGTAATTACGAGGTGCATTCAGACAAAAAACAATCAGGAAAGGTACAGATTGAAGCTACCCTTGAGGCAACAAACAGTGGGAAGACAGGGGATGAGGTGCAAAATGAGGATTTTCTTGGAAAAAAGAAAAAAACAGAAGCACCAATAGAAACACCAACAGAAACAGAGAGTGGAACCTACACCGTAGATACGATACCTTCGTATCATGGAATCCCTTACATATATTTGAAAGACAATATGCCGGATTTTTCGGATGAGGATAAAGAGCGTGTGGATGCATTTGAAACATACAGCAAACTTGACAGTTTGGGGAGATGTGGCGTGGCATATGCGAACATTTGCAAGGAGTTGATGCCTACAAAAGAGCGTCAGTCCATTGGAAAAGTAAAACCCTCAGGATGGCACACCGTAAAGTATAACGGTATAGTGGATGGAAATTATTTATATAACCGATGTCATTTGATTGGGTATCAGTTGGCAGCAGAAAATGCAAATGAAAAAAATCTGATTACGGGAACAAGGTATCTCAATATAGATGGAATGCTTTCCTTTGAAGATGCAGTCAGCAAGTATGTGCAGAAAACGAACAATCACGTTTTGTACAGAGTGACTCCGATATTTGTAGGAAATGATTTAGTAGCCCGTGGGGTACAGATGGAAGCCTGGTCAGTGGAAGACGGAGGAAAGGGCATTTGTTTCCATGTGTTTCGTTACAATGCTCAACCGGGGATAACCATTGACTATGCAACAGGCGACAGTGAAATCGCCAAGGAAACTGCGACGCCTTATAGTACACCTGAAAATGGACAGGAAGAAAATAAGGAATTAAAGAAATTTGTTATTAATCGTAAAACAAAGAAGTTCCATTTGCCGGAGTGTTCAAATGCAGTTGATATGATTGAAGAAAATAAAATTGAGGTGGAAAGCACAGAGGAAGATTTGATAAAAGATGGATTTAGTCCATGTAAGAAATGCGTGGGAAAATAAAAGAGAAAGAAGATGTTAGGAAGTTGAAAAGTGGTTACATAAATGAAGAGTTTGTGGTACAATCTTTATGCAATAGTGGATTGAAAAGCGAACTTTAAAATATAACCAAGGAGAACATTATGAGAAATATAAGATTAGTAATCGAATACGACGGTTCAAGATATGACGGCTGGCAGAAGCAGAAAAGAAAAGGCAGCAACACCATTCAGGAGAAAATCGAAGAGGTTTTGGAAAAGATGGAAGGAAAGCCGGTGGAGTTGATTGGCGGTGCCAGAACAGAAGCCGGGGTTCATGCTTATGAGCAGATTGCAAATTTTAAGACAGATTCCAAAAAGAAAATGTATGAAATCAAGCATTATTTAAACCGCTACCTTCCTATGGATATTGCTGTATTGGAAGTGGATGAGGTTCCAGAACGGTTTCACAGTGCATTTGGCGCAAGAGCCTTTATCTATGAATACAAAATCACCATGGGAGATGTTCCGTCTGTATTCCAGAGAAAATACAACTATTATTGTTTCCAGCAGTTAGATGCAGAAAAAATGAGAGAAGCATCAAAATATTTCCTGGGAAAACATGATTTTAAAGCATTTTCTGACAATAAGAGAATGAAAAAATCAACAGAGAGAGTCGTCCATGAGATTGATATTTACGCAGATATGGAAGAGATGAGTATTACCATACAGGCAGATGATTTCTGGCCTCGTATGGCAAGAATTATGGTGGGAACACTCATTGAGGTAGGACGTGGTGAAATTCCACCGGAAAAGGTAAAAGATATCATAGAAAGCAAGGATCGTGAGCAGGCAGGAGAAACTGCAGAAGCAAAAGGATTATTTTTGCAGGAAATCATTTACGAATAAAACATGATAAAGTTGACATTATCCTCTTTGGGGGGTATCATTAAAAGGTGTGTTTATTATAAAGAACACACCTTTTTGTAAAGATTTGATAGCGGGACTGATGACCGCTGCTATGATAGAAATAAACATGTAGGAGGATTTAAGATGGCAACTACGTACAATCACAAAGTAATTGAGAAGAAATGGCAGAAGTATTGGGAGGAGCATGAAACATTCAAGACAGATGTTTGGGACTTTTCAAAGCCTAAGTATTATGCACTTGATATGTTCCCATATCCATCAGGAGTAGGTCTTCATGCAGGACATCCTGAAGGATATACAGCCACAGATATCATGTCACGTATGAAGAGAATGCAGGGATATAACGTGCTTCATCCAATGGGATATGATTCTTTCGGACTTCCGGCAGAGCAGTATGCAGTAAATACGGGTAATCATCCAAATGGATTTACACAGGAAAATGTTAAGACATTCTCAAAACAGTTGAAAGAATTAGGTTTCGATTATGACTGGTCTAAGATGATTGCAACATCGGATCCTTCATTTTATAAGTGGACACAGTGGATCTTTAAGCAGTTGTATCTTGACGGATATGCAAAGCATATCGATATGCCGGTTAACTGGTGTGAAGAACTTGGAACGGTGCTTTCTAATGACGAAGTTATCGACGGAAAGAGTGAACGTGGTGGTTTCCCTGTAGTTCGTAAGAATATGCCACAGTGGGTTATCGATCAGCCTGCATTTGCTGAAAAATTGTTGGAAGGTCTTGAGGAGATTGAATGGCCTGAGTCAACAAAAGAAATGCAGAGAAACTGGATTGGTAAGAGTACCGGTGTTGAGGTAGAATTTGAAATCGTTGGTGGTGGAAAGTTTTCTATCTTTACAACTTGTATTGAGACGATTTATGGTATTACATTTATGGTACTTGCTCCAGACGGAGATATCGTTGCAGGATTATTAGACCGTGTGGAAAATAGAGAAGAAGTTCAGGCTTATATTGATGAGACAGTGAAGAAGTCTGATATGGATAGAACAGAGTTAAATAAGACAAAGTCCGGATGTGAATTAAAAGGACTTAAGTGTATCAATCCGGTCAATGGCAAGGAAGTTCGTATGTTTATTGGAGATTTCGTACTTGCAAGCTATGGTACAGGAGCTGTTATGGCGGTACCTACTCATGACCAGAGAGACTTTGAATATGCACAGGTACACAATATTGAGATGATTCAGGTTATCGACGGTGGAGATGTTTCTGAGCATGCATTTGAAAAGCAGGATTACCTTGGTAAAGGATGCAAGTTGATTAACTCAGACGAATTTACAGGTATGACCGTAGAGGAAGCTAAGGAAGCAATTACAGATAAATTAGAGAAGATGGGCGTTGCCAAGAGAACAGTAAATTACCGTTTCCGTGAGTGGATTTTTGCTCGTCAGAGATATTGGGGAGAGCCAGTTCCTTGTGTTTATAAGGAAGACGGAAGTATTTATTTCCTTCCTGATGAGGAATTGCCACTTGTGTTACCTGAACTTGAGGATTACAAAGGTAAAAATGGTAAAGCTCCACTTGAAAATGCTACAGAGTGGAAAAAATATGATGCAAATGGCGTAAAAGGTACAAGAGAAACATCTACAATGCCTGGTTCTGCAGGTTCTTCATGGTACTACATGAGATATATTGATCCTGAAAATGACAAAGAGTTTGCAAATCAGGAATTGTTGAAACACTGGTTACCAGTTGACTTGTATGTTGGTGGACCAGAGCATGCAGTTGGACATTTGATGTATGCAAGAATTTGGAACAGATTCTTATATGACAAGGGCTTATCACCAGTAAAAGAGCCATTTAAGAAGTTAGTTCATCAGGGTATGATTCTTGGTTCTAACGGAGTGAAGATGGGTAAGAGATTCCCAGAGTTTGTTGTAAATCCAAGTGATGTAGTGGAAGATTACGGCGCAGATACACTTCGTTTGTACGAAATGTTTATGGGACCGCTTGAAGTTTCTAAGCCTTGGAGTGACAGCAATCTTCAGGGTGCTAAGAGATTTATCACAAGAGTATGGACATTCTTTACAGAGCCTGAAAATATCGTAGACGGACCTGTAAATGAATTGGAAAAGGTATATCATCAGACAGTTAAGAAAGTTACAGAAGACTTCGAAACATTAGGATATAATACAGCCATTGCGCAGATGATGATTTTCGTAAACGAAGTTTACAAAGTTGGAAAATGTTCAAGAGAGTATGCAGAAGGCTTGATTAAGATGCTTAGCTGTGTTGCACCACACGTTGGTGAGGAAATCTGGCAGATTTTAGGACATGATGACACAATCGCATATGAGCCATGGCCAACATTTGATGAAGCTAAATGTGTAGAAAACACAGTAGAAATCGCTGTTCAGATTAATGGTAAGACAAAGGGAACTTTGGCAATCAACAAGGATGATGCGAAGGATGACGTTATTGCCAGAGCAAAAGAAGTGATTGCAGACAAGTTAGATGGTAACATTGTGAAAGAAATCTATGTACCAGGTAGAATTGTAAATATTGTTATGAAATAATCGATATTGGAAAGGCGCGCATATTTTTATGCGTGCTTTTCGAATATACATGGAGTGATTTTATATGAGAGAAATGGAATTTAAAATGGAGCGGCAGAATCTGGTTAAGGTCGGCCAGCATGTTGAGGTGGTAGAACGTTCCTGTCCTGCAAATTATCACTACATTATAAAACCGGCAGTTGCAATGTCCGGTTGTGTGGCGGTAGGTGACCGACTTTCCGTATTGGAAGGAACAGTGACGGATATTAAGCATAATGACAGAGGTTTTTATGTGGTAGTGGAATTTGACGAATAGAATCATAGAAGAAATGAAAGGAAGAAAAATATGGATATCCAGATTGGCGATATTGTGAAATTAAAAAAACAACACCCATGCGGAAGCTATGAATGGGAAGTGCTTCGTGTGGGAATTGATTTCCGGTTAAAATGTGTTGGATGCGGACATCAGGTAATGATGCCAAGAAAACAAGTGGAACGTATTGTAAAACAAGTGAGAAAATCGGAATAAAACTTAATGTTTGACTATAGGAGGAAAATATGAGAAAAAAAATAACCGTCGGGTTATGCCTTGCTTTTTGCTTGTTTGGTTCTGCCTGCTCGTTTGAGAGCACAGATAATGTTGTAAAAAACACACCGAAACCAAGAGCTCAAGCAACCACAAGCATTGATGCTGCAAATGAGCAGAGAAAAAATCAAATTGTTACGGATAGTACAGAAATTGATGCCATGGCTACCACGATTGTGGAGAAACTTACATTAGAGCAAAAGGTTGGTCAGTTGTTCATTGCAAATTTGGAACAGTTAGATCAAAGTGAGGGAGAATTTGCGCAGCAGAGAGAATATAATACAAATATGGGGGAAACGTTAAGAGATTATCACATAGGTGGCGTCATTCTGTTTTCAAGAAATATAGAAAGTATCAATCAGACTACCGGACTTATCAGTTCCCTTCAGAGCAATGCAGATATACCGTTGTTTGTATCTGTGGATGAAGAAGGTGGAGATGTTGCCCGTGTAGGAAATAATTCAAATATGAGAACTACTACATTTCCACCGATGGAGGAAGTGGGAAAAACAAAGGATGAATCTTATGTGTATCAGATGGGAGCTACCATTGGCCGTGATATTAAATCTTTAGGATTTAACGTGGATTTTGCTCCGGTGGCGGATGTAAAAACCAATGAGTACAACAAAGAGATTGGAAATCGTTCCTTTGGAAGTGATGCAAAAAAAGTGGCGAAATTTGTGAAACAGGCAGTAATTGGTATTCAGGATCAAAATGTCAGTGCTACACTGAAACATTTTCCTGGACACGGCAGTACGACAGGAGATACCCATGATACTCCGGTAAATGTGGAGGATGACTTATATACCCTTCGTTCCAGAGAATTTTTGCCATTTCAGGCTGGAATTGATGCAGGAGCGGATTTTGTGATGGTTTCTCACATTTCCATTAGTAAAGTTACTGAAAATACGGTTCCTGCAAGTATGTCAAAATTAGTGATTCAAAATATGTTAAGAGAAGAGCTTGGCTTTGAAGGTATTGTTATTACAGATGCCATGGATATGGGAGCAATCACTAAGGTATACGCACCTGAAAAAGCTGCAGTAAAATGTATAAAAGCAGGTGTTGATATCGTTCTTATGAGTACGGATGTAAGAAAATCCTACGAAGCAGTTTTAAAAGCGGTAAAAGATGGAACGATTTCTGAAGAACAGCTGAATGCCTCTGTAGACAGGATTATCCGTGTTAAAATAAAGCGGGGAATCATACTTAGAAATACAGATATTTTGAAATAATAAAAAAAACTGTTGCTAATATTTCAGCTACTGTTATAATTATAATAGAAAAAAATGTGTTTTGAACAAAAAATGTTTAAAATATGTTTATTATTTTTAAGGTAAACATGCATGATGTGTGGACAACAAAGGCAAAACTTTATTGTCCACTTTTAAATGTTAGATTATGTTGGTGGACATGCGAGGTGTTTTTATGAGTGAATTTATGGACGATGGATTAGACATGGGATTACACGAAGAATGTGGTGTATTTGGTGTCTATGATTTTGACGGTAATGACGTGGCTTCTTCGGTATACTACGGCTTGTTTTCATTGCAACACAGAGGACAGGAAAGTGCCGGTATTGCAGTTAGTGAAACACAGGGACCAAAAGGAAAAGTATCTTCTTGTAAAGGTATGGGACTTGTAAATGAAGTTTTCAACGAAGAAAAGCTGGAAAAATTAAAAGGTGACATTGGTATTGGACATGTTAGATATTCTACGGCAGGAGCCAGTACGGACAGTAACATTCAGCCTTTAGTTTTAAATTACATCAAGGGTAACCTTTGTCTTGCCCACAATGGTAATTTGGTAAATGCAGTTGAGTTGAGAGAAAAGTTAGAATTGTCAGGAGCGATTTTCCAGACAACAATTGATTCTGAGGTAATTGCGTACTTAGTTGCCAGAGAGCGTTTGACTGCACCTACCGTTGAAGAAGCTGTGAAAAAAGCTATGGAGCAGATTCGCGGTGCGTACTCATTGATCGTAATGAGTCCGAGAAAGATGATAGGAGCCAGAGATCCATTTGGATTTAGACCTCTTGTAATCGGAAAGAGAGACAATGCATACTTCTTCGCATCAGAGACTTGTGCTTTGGATGCAGTAGGAGCTGAGTTTATCCGTGATGTTGAGCCGGGTGAGATAGTGACCATCAGCCCTGAAAATGGTATTCAGTCAGATCGCAGCATGTGTCAGAAAAAGCATGCGAGATGTATTTTTGAGTACATTTATTTTTCAAGAGCAGATAGTAAGATAGATAATGTAAGCGTTTACAATTCAAGAATTATGGCTGGTAAGATTTTGGCAGAGGAGCATCCTGTAGAGGCGGATATCGTATTTGGTGTTCCAGAGTCAGGAAATGTAGCAGCTCTTGGATTTGCTTTACAGTCAGGAATTCCATATGGAATGGGATTTATGAAGAACAATTACATCGGAAGAACATTTATCAAACCAAAGCAGTCGGTTCGCGAATCGGCAGTGAAGATCAAGTTAAATGCTCTTAGAGATGTAGTGGAAGGTAAGAGAGTCGTTATGGTAGATGACTCTATTGTACGAGGAACTACCTGTGACCGTATTATTGGTATGCTTAAGGAGGCAGGTGCTACAGAGGTACATGTACGTATCAGTTCACCACCATTCTTGTATCCATGCTATTTTGGAACAGATGTGCCATCCAGCGACCAGTTGATTGCTTATCATCACAGTGTAGATGAAATCTGCAAGATGATTGGTGCAGACAGTTTAGGATATTTATCATTAGACCGTTTGGATGAATTAGTTGACGGTTCTAAGGGATATTGTGATGCCTGCTTTAGCGGTAATTATCCGGTGGAGCCTCCAAAGGGTGACATCCGTGGAGAGTATGACCGTTAATAGTTATGTACATTCGATAAAGAATGTAAAGCAGGAATAGTTTTAGATGTATGTTATTAATTTTAATATGTTCTCTTGGAGTATTTTAAACAAGAATTCCGAGAGAACATTAGTCAAGAAAGGAGTACCAAAATGAGTACAGATTGTTATTCAAGCCCATTGTCGGAAAGATACGCAAGTAAGGAGATGCAGTACATTTTCTCACAGGATATGAAGTTTAAAACATGGAGAAAGTTATGGATTGCATTGGCAGAGGCTGAGCGTGAATTAGGATTGGATATTACGCAGGAGCAGATTGATGAGTTAAAAGCTCATCAGGATGACATCAATTATGAAGTTGCAAAGGAACGCGAAAAGTTAGTTCGTCATGATGTTATGTCTCATGTATATGCATACGGACAGCAGTGTCCAAAGGCAAAAGGAATTATTCATCTTGGTGCTACTTCTTGTTACGTTGGAGATAACACAGATGTTATCATTATGACAGAAGCATTGAAATTAGTGAAAAAGAAAGTTGTAAACGTAATCAACGAATTATCTAAGTTTGCAATGGAATACAAGGGATTGCCTACATTGGCATTTACACATTTCCAGCCTGCACAGCCAACAACTGTTGGTAAGAGAGCAACTCTTTGGATGATGGAGTTACTTATGGACTTAGAAGACATCGATTACACCATCGAGAACATGAAGTTGTTAGGATGTAAAGGTACAACAGGAACACAGGCTAGTTTCAAAGAATTGTTCGATGGAGATACAGAAAAGATTCAGCAGGTAGATAAATTAATCGCTAAGAAGATGGGATTTGACCGTACATTCCCAGTTTCTGGACAGACATATTCAAGAAAATTAGATACAAAGGTTGTTAACGTTTTAGCAGGTATTGCAGCAAGTGCTCATAAGTTCTCAAACGATATCCGTTTGTTACAGCACTTAAAAGAAGTTGAAGAACCATTTGAAAAGAACCAGATTGGATCTTCTGCTATGGCATACAAGAGAAATCCTATGAGAAGTGAGAGAATTGCTTCTCTTGCTCGTTTCGTTATGTGTGATGCTATGAACCCTGCAATTACATCAGCTACACAGTGGTTTGAGAGAACTTTGGATGACTCTGCAAACAAGAGACTTAGTGTTCCAGAAGCATTCCTTGCTATTGATGGAATTTTGGATTTATACTTAAACGTAGTAGACGGATTGGTAGTATATCCTAAGGTTATCGAGAAGAGATTGATGGCTGAATTACCATTTATGGCAACAGAAAACATCATGATGGATGCCGTAAAAGCTGGTGGAGATCGTCAGGAATTGCATGAAAAGATCCGTACATTGTCTATGCAGGCAGGTAAGAATGTAAAAGAAGAAGGTTTGGACAACAACTTGTTAGAGTTAATCGCAGCAGATCCTGCATTTAATTTAACATTGGAAGAACTTCAGAAAACAATGGATCCAAGTAAGTATACAGGACGTTCAGAAGAGCAGGTTGAGGAATTTGTAAAAGAATACATTGAGCCAGTTCTTGCTGAAAATAAAGAATTAATCGGATTAAAGGCTGAGATTAACGTATAATTTGGTATTTGAATTATATAATTAGATAAACGTGAAAGGCTGAGTGTTAACGGCAAAGAAGTTAACATTCGGCCTTTTATTGTTTTGAGGTGAATAAAAAGAGTTGTAATAGTGTGTAAAAAAATGTTTCATTTTTTCTCGGTTTGTGTTATGATAGTTCTGTGTTGCGAAAAAATGCACCACAGGAAAGAAGAAAAAATATATGATCGCTTGGAAATCCAGCGAGAAAATAGCTTTATGAATGTAGGGAGGATATCTATGTCAAAAGCAAGTGTTGTTTTAGGTTGTTTTTATGGTGATGAAGGAAAAGGAAGAACTACAGATTATTTAGCAAAATTTGCAGATGTTTCTGTTCGTGCTTCTGGAGGAAATAACGCAGGACATACCATCGTTGTAAATGGTGTTAAGTTTGCTATGCGTTTGATTCCATCAGGTATTTTGTCAAATAAGACAATCGCTGTAATTGGTAATGGAGTTGTTTTAAATCCGGAAGTATTATTAGGCGAAATTGATATGCTTAAATCAAACGGAATCGATGTTGATAAATATTTGAAGATTAGTAATAAAGCACATCTTATTTTCCCATATCATTGCAATTTAGATGTTATGTTGGAAAACAGACGTGCACATAAGATTGGAACTACAAAGAATGGTATTGGTCCTGCATACTGCGACAAGTATGAGAGAAGCGGCCTTCGTGTAGAAGATATGTACAAGAGTAACTTTGAGGAAGTTTTGAGACATATCATTAAGACGAAAAATGAGATGCTTGCTGCAAGCGGTGAGCCAACATGTGATGAGGAGAAGATTGTATCTGATTATAAGTCATATGCTGAAAAGTTAAAGCCATACGTTTGCGATACCATTACATTTTTACATAAATGTTTAAAAGAAGATAAGTTTATGGTAGTTGAGGGTGCTCAGGCTACATTGCTTGATATAGATTTTGGTTCATACCCATTTGTTACTTCTTCAAACCCAACAATCGGTGGTATCTTAACAGGTACAGGTCTTGCTGCCAAGGATATCGGTGATGTGTATGGTGTTATTAAGGCATATTCCAGCCGTGTTGGAGAAGGTCCATATGTTACAGAGTTAAATGACGAAATCGGAGACCGTATCCGTGAGTTAGGACATGAGTATGGAACTGTTACCGGACGTCCAAGAAGATGCGGATGGTTAGATTTGGTATCCTTAAAGTATGCCATTGACTTAAATGGATGTAATTATATTAACTTAAATCACTTAGATACTATTGGTCATTTTGATACATTTAAGGCGTGTATCGCTTACGAAGTAAACGGAGAGCAGACTACAGATTTCTCTACAAATGAGGAATTTTTAGAGAATGCGAAGCCTGTATATAAAGAGTTCAAAGGTAACTTCGGAGATGTTGCATCATGCAAGACATTTGATGAATTGCCAGAGCAGGCAAAAGAGTATATTCGCTATATTGAAGAATACACAGGTACTTTTGTAAAATTGATTGGTACAGGTGCGGACAGAGAAAATATGATTGTTCGTGAACAATAAATGCTCCGTGACAGGTCTCGTGGCGTGAAATTTGAAACAAAATGAGTGGATGATTCTTTGAAATTGAATAAATAAAAAAGGTGCAGTTGCTATGACGAATTATCGTCGGTTGCAACTGCACCTTTTTGAAATATAGAAAATTTGTATTCTTTACAAATATATCTTCTAGCATTCGTGCACAAAATGTGCTATATGTAATTAAATTTGCTCTAATAAGCTATCTTCAAACACAGTGATGTATTGTTTCCAAATAGGATAATTTACATGATTTGGATACTTCTCTGTATAATGTTCGAAAATGCTGATATACTTTTCCAAAAGTTTTGGACGAGTAGTAGCAATTGTAATGAAATCCCCGTTTAATGTTTCACATTTAGTGAAATCAATTTCGTTAATATCCAATGATTCGTCTGTGAATAATCTCATATCCGAGTCCCCCTTTATAATTATTTGATATTGTGTACTCACACCCAATAATTCACATTTTAGCATAGTTGTTTCGCTTTTTCAAGTATTTGTAAACGATTTAAGAAAAATGTAACAAATGTAATAAAGTTTATCGTTTTTGAGGAATAGTTTCTAATATTTGTAATAGTTTATGTTGAATGTTGAGCCTTGATAGTGTTATAATGGAGTTATATTGTTAGTTCGTAAAAGTGCGTAGGTGGAAAAAGTGAAAGAAAAAATTACACAATTATCAAGAGAAAGATTTGAGTACGATTTACCGAAATTAGTGTGCTCAAGAGAAAAATTAGAAATCGAGGTTGAGACGGGAAAAGTTGCAAAGGGTACGTTTGTACTGGGAAATACTGCTGGAAGACAGATGAAAGGACTTCTTTATTCATCTTCTCATCTGTTGGAACTTGAGATGACGTCTTTTGTGGGAGAAGAGACGGAAATCGGATATGAATTTCATGCAGAAGATATCAGAGCGAAGGATAAGATTAATGGGCAGATCAGCGTTGTAAGTTCATGTGGAGAGATGGAATTACCATTTGAAATTACAGTGTTGGAGAAGTTTATTGATTCACCTTTTGGTGAAGTGCGCGATTTATTCCAGTTTGCAAATCTGGCAAGATTAAATTGGCCTCAGGCGGTTAGTATTTTCAAGACAGATGCTTTTAAGGAAATATTCTTGAAAAAAGATATTGATGTGAGAAATCTGTATGAAGGACTTGTTCAAAGTGGAAAGTACAACCAGGCATTGGAAGAATTTTTAGTATACATTCAGAAGAAGGAGCGCATGGTTCTTGAAGTGGAACAGCAGTCCTATTCTTTTGATGTAAAAAAAGAAAATGTGACGGATCAGATTGTTGTAAAGAAGAATTCCTGGGGATTTCTTGATGCAAAGATTTATTGTGATCAGCCATTTGTCCAGATTTCAAAGCAGGAATTGACAGTTTCTGATTTTATTGGCGATGGGTGTCTTTTGGATTTTGAAGTTGACAACAGTCAGCTTCGTATTGGAAAAAATGTTGCACACATTACTATTCAGACCGCATTTCAGACCATTACCGTTGATGTTACCGTTGAGAAAAACGTGAAGCATATGGAATTGGATTACGATGAGGGAAAGATTAAAAAATGCGAAGTAATATTGGTTGAAAGATACTTAGATTTGAGAAATAATCGTATTTCTGTTGCAGATTATGTTGCTGATATGCGAGATGCAATTACAAAACTTGACAGAATGCTGGCGGTAAAGAGAAATCTGGGTGAGTTGGGATACACCAGACGTTTGGATTTATATCGGATGCATCTTTATATGGTGGAAGGCAATAAGCAAAAAGTGCAGGAAATGATTGATGTGTTGGAACGGGAAGCTCATATTATGAAGCGCAATACCTTGGTTGATTATTGTGGATATATGTATTTGAAGGCTTTATATAGCAGAAGAGAACCTGATTTGCAGAATGCATTGCGTGAATTAAGAGAGTGCTTTAAACAGGAACCAAATTCATGGGAAATCCTTTGGATGATGATGTTTTTGGATGAAAAGTTTGAACAGGAGCCTGCAGAGAAGATAGTTGCTATCAGTGAGCAGTACGAAAGAGGATGCCGTAGTCCGATTTTATATTACGAAGTATGTAATATCATCAATCAGGATCCGACGTTACTGAAAGAATTAACGCCATGTCTGCTTCAGGTTGTGAATATGGGCGTAAAATACATATTACTTTCAGAACCTGTGGCTGTGCAGTTTGCGTATCTTGCAGAACGCGAGAAGAAGTACAATCAACTGGTAATAAAAAATCTTGTTTACTTCTATGAAAAATATAAAAACAAAGATGTATTATCTGCAATCTGCAGTATTATGATTAAGGCGGATATGTCTTCGATAGGCTGCTTTGAATGGTATGATACCGGAGTGAAGGAACAGTTACATCTGACACAGTTATATGAATATTACATGTATTCTATCGATGAAACCTATGAAGGTTTGTTGCCACAGGATGTATATTTGTATTTTTCATACAACACCAATTTATCAGACGATAAAAAAGCATTTTTATATGCAAATGTTGTGAAGCATAAGAAAGAGTTAACGGAAATTTATCCGATGTTTGAAAGTCAGATACGTCTTTATGTTCAGGAACAACAGCAAAAAGGAAAGATAAACAGTCACTTGGCTGTGCTGTATAGGGAATTTATTTCTGTAAATGATATTAGTTCGTCTGTTGCACAGACATTGCCAAATATATTGTTTAAACAGCGTATCCACTGCACGCATCCAGGAATTACAGGTGTGGTTGTGAGACATAAAGAATCGGATGAGGAAATTATTGTGTCTTTGGATGAATACGGAGATGCATATGTAGATATTTTCACGGAGCATGCAAAGATATTCCTGCTTTCTTCTAACGGAAGAAGATATGTTACGAGTATTCCGTATGAGCAGGAGAAACTCATGACGAGAAATGCATTGGCGGAAGTATGTTTCCAAAAGGCTCCGAATAACCGTATGCTTTGCATGTACATATATGAAAAGATTGAATATTATCATAAGAGAAATATTAAGATTAATGATCTTCAAAAATATATGGATGTGGATTGGTTGAAGCCGGAATATCGTAAAAAGTGGATTATGAAGCTGATACAGAATTATTACGATAATTATGAGGGCGACGCCTTAGAAGCATTGTTGCAGGAGATTGATCTTCAGGGAATGCGTAGCTCTCAGAGAAAGCTCATTACAGAGTATTGTATTATCCGTGGATTGTATGCACGCGCCTATGAGCAGATTTGTGAATACAGTTTTGAAGGTATCACTGTAAAGAGACTTAGAGCATTGTGCTCGAAGATGATTAAACAAAAAGGTATGGAAGAAGAAGATCAGGTTCTTTCTAATATGGCTTTTTATGTGTTTAAGAGTGGAAAATATGATGAAAATATTTTATTGTATCTGGTTCGTTTTTACCTTGGTACTACTAGGGATATGATTTTGGTTTGGAGAGAAGCCAGAGAATATGATATGGATACTATAGATTTGGAAGAACGTTTGCTTGGTCAGATTTTGTTTGCGGAAAGTTATGTAAAGGATGCCATGGACGTATTTTTATCTTTCTACGGAAGAGGAAGAAACCGTACGTTGATTAAAGCGTTTGTAAGCTATTATTCTTTCAAGTATGTTGTAAAAGACAGAGTTTTAGATCCGGCGTTTTTTGAAATTGTTCGCAAGGAATTAGAAATTGAGGACAATGCATCTGCGCTTTACGCACTTCTAAAGTATTACAGTACGCTTGATAGTTGGAATGACGATCAAAAAGTATTTATCAAGGAAAAAGTGGATGTATTGATGGAGAAAGGCATTATTTTCCCATTCTTCAAAAACTTCACAAAAGCATTAAAGTTCCATGGTGGATTGGAACATATGGTGTTTGTGGAATATCGTACATTGCCTGAGCGTCAGGTAGTTTTACATTACTTTGTGGAAGACGAGGAAATGGGAGAAGGATTTAATGAGATACCACTTAAGAACATGTACGGTGGCATTTATGTGCAGTCTTTCATGCTATTCCAAAACGAAACTTTGCAGTATTACATCGAAGAAGTTGTAGAGGATGAAGAACCGGTGATTACAGAGAGCATCACGGTGAAGGGCGCTGTGCAGATGGACGTGGAAGAAGAGGAAGAAGATTTGTTTGCACAGATTAATTTAATGCTTATGGCCCGTGAAATGAAAGATGAGAAGACTTTATTGACGGCATTAAGACATTATGCGAAAAATCAATATGCATTTGAGCATGCATTTAAAATGAAAGAGTAAACATAGATTAGACACCAAAATAGATAATGATGAAAGAGATTACGACTTAAGGAAGGAGGATAAAAATGTTAAGTGACGAAAGAACTCTGTTAGTAGGAGTAGAATTAGGAGAGGAAACATCCCAGATTACATGTTTTAATCCTAACACTTATGAGCCAGAGTCGATTTGTTTCAAAAGTGATCCGGAAAAATATTTGATTCCGACGGTGTTATTTTACCGAAGAGATACGGGAGATTGGACATTTGGAGAAGAAGCACTAGAGTGGAACCGTGAGAAAGACGGTGTGTTAGTTAAGCATTTGGTTTCTAAAGCATCTCAAAATGAATTAGTGGTTGTAGATGACAGGGAAGTGGAACCAAAGTATCTTTTGGAGCGTTTTATTAAGAGATTACTTGGAATGTTAAAAGTAGAATATCCAAATGATACCATCCGGTCACTAGTAATAACGGTAAAAGAGAAAAATATGATACTCATTGACAATATCTATTCTGCTTTACAGGGATTAGGTATTAGCAAACTGAGAGCCAGCGTTCAGAGTCATGAGCAGTGCTTTGTAAATTATGCCATGAATCAGCCGAAAGAGTTGCGTGTAAATGACATTGTGTTGTTTGATTTTAATGAGGAAGGACTTAGGTATTATCAGATTTCCGTAAATCGTAGAACAGAACCACCTACAGTTGTTTTAAATAAGCGTGATTTCAAGGATATATTGCCTTATTCCTTATTGCAAAATAATACGGATATGGAAAACGTAGCGTATGTGTTTGAAAGTATTACCATGAATGTGTTGCATAAGCAGATTGTATCTACAGTATATGTGACAGGAGTGGGATTTGAGGATAATTGGTGTAAAGATGTTCTTAAAAAATTGTGTGTAGGAAGACGTGTATTTGCAGGACAGAATCTATACGCAAAAGGTGCCTGTTATGCAGCCCGTGAAATGATAGGCGAAGGCAAATTAAAGAACTATTTGTATTTAGGCGAGGAAATGTTGGCAGTGAATATTTATACGCCGATGTTTACGGAAGCCAAAAATATAGAGTATCCATTGGTAGAAGCAGGAACTGCATGGTACAATGCAAATAAAACTATCAGTTTTATACCGGATGGAGAAATTGAAGTGGAACTTCTTTTTGAGTATGTGGTTGGAAATCAGGTGGAACACCATTTTGTGACTATGGATGGTTTGTGGAACATGGAGAGAAAAACAAGAATTGAAATGTCAATTGAGTTTTCAGACACACATACATGTATCGTAAGACTTCATGACAGAGGTTTTGGTGAAATTTATCCTTCTTCAAACCGTGTCTGGGAGAAGATTATTCCTATTCAGGGAAATACTACAACAAAGGAACAAAGTAAAGGGGAATGATAATATGGGAAGAATGATATTATGCGCAGGACCATTGGCGAAGGAACCCTATCATTTCGCTTTGACCGGTATGAATGTATACTCGTTGGAAGAATTAGGGTATTACTTATATCACAACATATACACCATTTCACTGGATGATTTTGATAAAACATTTTTTCAGTGGGTGGAACAGGAATTAAAACGTGAAGACCTGGCTGAGAAGTGGAAAGAAATCCGTCGTGTCAGCTCAGATATCAAGGATATTGTAGTCAGCGTGTTGTGTGCTACAGACTATTTTGGAAAACTTGAAATTGAAAGTCTTATAAAGACAGTGGATGACATTAACAATATGCCGTCAATTGAACGCCGAAAAATTGAGGCGGACAATTATATGCGTTATCAGGATTATGATAAGGCGATGCACGTATACAAAGAAATCTTGGTTTCTGATGAAGCAAAACAGATATCAGCAAAGGATTTTGGAAATATTATTCATAACATGGGTGTCATTCATGTGCATATGAAATGTTTTGAGATTGCGGAGCGTGAATTTAAACAGGCATATAGTTTAAATCAGGATGAGGAAAGTTTGCGTGAATATTTTTATCTTTTAAAATTACAACATAAAGATAAATTATTTCTTCAGGAAGTTTTGACCTTTAATTTGTCTGAAGAAACAGTAAAAGATATTGTAAAACAGTTGGAAGATATTTTAGATGAGGCGGAAAAAACAAAAGAATATCAAAAGCTTCTTCGTTTACCAGAGGTAAAGGAGCAGGGGCGTGTTGGTGAGTATTATTACACCATTGATTCCATGATATTCAATTGGAAACAGCAGTATAAGCGTGGGATGGAGCAAAGATGAGTTTTTTGGGGTTTCGAAAAAAGAATACTAAGAAAGTAACTGAAGGGGGAACTGAGGCAATTCATGTTGGTGTAGATGCGGCTGTCAGAAAGAAACAGCAGGAACAGCGAGAAAAAAAAGAAGAGATCATTCTGGAAGATTATACACCAAATTACGAAGAAACTATACTTCCTGTGGAAGAAAGTTTCGTTTCCAATAAAACAACAGAGGAAGCTATTGAGTTTTTGGAAGAAAATTGCCGACAGATCAATGAGGCACAACAGCATGTGGACAATGCAAAAATTGAGTATCAGGCAGTATGCGAGTATTTATCGGATGTTCAGAAAGTGGAACGTATGCCGGATGGAGAACGAAAGTTACTCAATGATTCTGCATTAAAAATTGTGAATTTAACAAAAGAGCGGGAAGATTATCAAAATCGAACGGTATTTACGGACAATCCATGTTTTCGGGCTATTCGAAAACATGAAGATACCCTTATGGAAGAATTGAAAAACATGCGAGATGCCGAACAGTATAAAAAAGTCATTGAAAACGATATGCGACAGATTAAGGCAGAAAAAAAGGCGTTAGGATACGATTATAAGAATATTCCGAGCAATCAGTCGGAGTTAAAGAAAATTACGGTTGCATTGACTTTGATTGTGGTTAGTCTGTTTGCCTTGTTTTTTGCGTTACAGTTTGGTATGGAACAGGATATGAAAATTCCATTCATGCTTACGGCAATGATGGCAGCAGTTGCATTGGCATATATTGCGTATGAGTCGCACCGAAACAAGGTGGAATATGCAATCTTAGAGAAACAGATTAATCGTGCCATACAGGTGGAAAATAAAATTAAAATCAAATACATTAATAATACCAGTTCCCTTGACTATAGTCATAGCAAATATGGTGTAAAAAATTCCATGGAATTGGAGTATTTGATTAAAGAATACAAGAAGGCAAAAGAAGCAGAACGAACTTATGAGAGCAATACAGACAGATTGCAGCATTATCGTGAAAAAGTAGTGGATATTTTAAAAGTTCAGGAGCTTAAGGACACGGAAATATGGCTGCATCAGCTAAATGTTTTATTAAGCAAGCAAGAGTTTGAAGAGATGAAAGCCAGTTTGGAAGACAGACGCGAGAAACTGATAGAAAAAATGGATTATAATTTACAGGTGAAAGACCGTTATTTCAATCATATGCATATGGTTTTAGATGAAAAGCCTGAGTTAAAGAGTACATTACTTGAGATGATGAAGACACATAACATTTCACTTGGCTAAATCAAAATAAAAAATGCAGGAGAAAAGGGAATGAAGTTACTATTTGGAAGTGTATTTGTAATCAGCGTCATAATATTCATTTGGATAAAAATGAGAAAAAAAGATATCCTAATGGTTACAGATACACCTATGCAAGGTGAAAAAGAAAAACATTCCCTTCAAATCCGCATAAAGGTGGAAAGAAACGGTTATCAGATTAACATTCATGTGTTTCAGATGGATGATGAGGAAATCGGACATTTGCTGGCTACGTATACTGGGAATAAGTATAATGAACAGGAAAAATACAGTCGTGCAGTCCACATAGAACAACTATTTGTGAAGCGGAAGTTTCGTCGGAAAGGGATAGCGAAAGTAATATTTCGGTATCTGATGGAGGAAATGAAGCGAATAGAACAATTGGAAGACTTTGAATTTACGTTGTTATATGGGGAAGTTGGAAATACCGGAACGGATGATCCGCATATTTCCCTTCCATTTTATCGAAAGATAGACGGGACAGAATACAATCAGGAAAAAAGGCTGCGTTTTTCTTTGGAAAAAAAGGCTGCGTTGGATGGACTTGATTGTTTTAAATATGTAATTGAGAAAAGAGGTTGAAATTATGGCAATGAATCCGGCGATGATTATGAAAATGATGTCAGCAAAAAAGACATTTGAAAACAACCATCCGAAGTTTGTGTTATTTTTGAAGCACATGTTTTCAGGTGGTGTGGAAGAAGGTACGATTATAGAAATGACAGTTACAAAACCTGGGCAGGCACCGGTAACATCAAATATTAAAGTGCAGGCATCAGATTTGGAATTGTTAAACAGTTTAAAAGATATGAGATAAGACAAAATATGTGTAAAAGATTCGATAATTGGTATCGAGTCTTTTTTTATGTAAGAGGAGAATCCTATTTATTAATCACTTGACTTTAAAAAAATATATGTTTATAATTGAATAGAAATTTGAGAATTACTCTCAAATTTGAGAAAACAATGATAGTGAGTGAAAACAGAGGTGTTCGTATGGAAAAGAAAATCTATCATACAGAGCAACGCAAACAGTTGTTGTCATTTCTTCAAGAACATAAGACAGAGCAGTATTCAATTGATGAAATGATTGCATTGATGGATCCGGAAAATATGCCGGGAAAGAGTACGGTGTACCGTCTTATGAAACAACTTGTGGAGGAAGGAATTGTAAAGCGAAGCAATAAAGAAAATACCAGACAGTTCGTGTATCAGTTATTGGAAGGAAAACAGTGTAGTCACCATTTTCATTTACAGTGTGAAAATTGCGGAAAGCTGTTTCATTTGAAAGAGGAAGAAACTGAACAGGTAAAGGGAATGTTACAATTACAGGATAAGTTTCATGTAGATGTGTCAAAATGCGTGCTTGTGGGAACTTGCGAAAACTGTGAGGAAAACATTCAGGAGAAAAAGACGGATTAATAACAATATAGTGGCAACAATGGAAGGAGTTTATTATGAAAAAATTAAGTTTGTTATTGTTTGTAATGTTAATTGGATGTGTTTGTATGACCGGATGTGGAAAGAAAACACAATCAGATAAAGAAGGAATCAATGTAGTTACCACAAAATTTGCATCATACGATTTTGCAAGAGCGGTAGTTGGAGATAAAGGAAACGTAACGATGTTACTTCCACCTGCTTCAGAAAGCCATACATATGAACCAACACCACAGGATATTATTTCAATCCAGAATGCAGATTTATTTGTTTACAACGGTGGGGAGTCTGAAACATGGGTAGATGAAGTGTTAAAAGATATCGACACATCAAAGGTAAAAGTGATTTCCTGCATGGATATGGTTACTTTATATGAAGAAGAGACTGTAGAAGGTATGCAGGCAGAAGAAGAGGAAGAAGAAGGCGAAGATGGCGAAGAAGTAGAATATGATGAGCATGTCTGGACAAGCCCTATGAATGCAAAGAAAATTGTAGAAGGTATTGAAAAAGAAGTGGCTGAAATTGACGCTGCCAACAAGGATACTTATCTTGAAAACGCCGCTTCCTATGAGCAGAAATTAGATAAATTAGATAGTGAATTTAAAGATGTTGTAAGCAAAGCAAACAATCCAACAGTTGTGTTTGGTGACCGTTTCCCATTGAGATATTTTGTAGAAGAATACGGAATTAAGTATTTTGCAGCATTTCCGGGATGTGCAGAAGATACAGAACCTAACGCATCTACTGTTGCATTTTTAATTGATAAAGTTAAGGCGGAAAAAATTCCTGTAGTATTTCATATTGAATTATCAAATGAAAAGATTACTAACACCATTTGTGAAAGCACTGGTGCTAAGAGCATGTTGTTTCATGCATGTCACAACATCTCAAAAGATGATTTTGAGGCTGGGGTTACATATGTAGATTTAATGGAACAGAATGTGAAAAATTTGGACGCTGCTTTGAATGAATAGAAAATGAGGTGAGCACATGGCATTATTGACATGTAAAGATATTTGCATGGGGTATGAGGGAAAAATCATGCTCCAAAATGTAAATTTTCATGTGAATTCAGGGGATTATCTCTGCATTGTAGGTGAAAATGGTTCAGGAAAGAGTACCCTGTTAAAGGGAATCTTGCGATTGAAAAGTGTTGCTTCAGGAGAATTTACTTTTGGAGACGGATTGTTAAAAAATGAAATTGGATATTTACCACAGAGAATGAATATCCGAAAGGATTTCCCTGCCAGTGTGTATGAAGTAGTTTTGTCAGGACGGAACAACCAGATGGGATGGAGACCATTTTTTACAAAGAAAGATAAAAAGATTGCTTTGGAACGTATGGAATGGATGGGAATTCTTGATTTAAAAAATGAAAGTTTTGCGGTTCTTTCCGGTGGACAACAGCAAAGAGTATTGCTTGCCAGAGCACTTTGTGCCACACAGAAATTATTGGTCCTTGATGAACCTGTGACAGGGCTTGATCCTATTGTGACAAAGGAAATGTACGAATTGATACAAAAAATCAACAAAGAACATGAGATTACTGTTATCATGGTATCTCATGATACAAAGGAAGCCATGGAACAGGCAAGCCACATTTTACATTTAGGAAATGAACAGTTATTTTTTGGAACTACAAAAGAGTATGGTGAGAGTTCCGTTGGAAAGAAGTATTTAAAGGAGGCGTAGGCATGTTTGAAACAATACAGGAAATGATGTCCTATACATTTTTGGCACGGGCTGTAATCGTTGGAAGCCTTGTGTCTTTGTGCGCGGCTCTTTTAGGTGTTACCTTGGTTTTAAAGAGATATTCCATGATTGGTGACGGATTATCTCATGTGGGTTTTGGTGCGCTGGCAGTTGCCAGTGCATTAAATATGGCACCACTTACGGTTACCATACCTGTGGTTTTGATTGCTTCCTTTTTCCTGTTAAGACTTAGTGATAACAGCGCTATCAAAGGGGATTCAGCCATTGCCATTATTTCCAGTGGTTCCCTTGCCATCGGTGTTGTAGTTACTTCTATGAACGGAACAAATACAGACTTATCCAATTATTTATTTGGTAGTATACTGTCTGTAAGCCACGAAGATGAAATTTTATGTATTTCAGTTTCTTTAGTGGTATTGCTTGTATATGTATTGTTTTATCATCGTATTTTTGCAATCACTTTTGATGAGAATTTTGCAAAAGCAACCGGTATTCCTACGAAACTTTTTAACACTATTATTTCAATGCTTACAGCAATTGTAATCGTAGTTGGAATGCGCCTTATGGGAACTTTGTTGATATCCAGCCTGATTATATTTCCGTCGATTTCAGCCATGCGTGTATTTCATAAATTTAAGGCGGTTGTGATTTTATCAGCTATTTTGTCGGTGGTGTGTTTTGTAGTGGGTATCACGATGTCCTATGTTTATGAACTGCCAAGTGGCGCAAGTGTCGTATTAGTCAATATGGCAGTGCTTTTGATTTGTAGTATATTGGGATTTGTTACCAGAGAAATCATTAAAAAATAGAAAAGAGGAACAATCTTGAAAAGAGTGGTAAGTTTTTTTAGAGGTGAGACAGTACTTAGTGTGGCATGGATATTAGCAGTAGTGTCTTGCTTTTTTGTGTTTCCGGATAGAAAATATGCGGATTATATTGATGTGAGAACATTGGTAATCCTATTTTGCCTTATGGCAGTCATGGCGGGGTATAAAGAAATTGGTGTGTTTGACTGGATTGCCAGAAAGCTTTTAGGATTTGCAGACACATTGACAAGCATGATGTTTATATTAGTCATGCTTTGCTTTTTCTTTAGTATGTTTATTACCAATGATGTGGCTCTTATAACATTTGTTCCTTTGACATTGATCGTTTTGAATATTTTAGGTGAAGAGTATCAAAAGAAATGGACCATTAAAATTGTAGTGTTACAGACCATTGCTGCAAATCTTGGAAGTATGCTTACACCTATTGGAAATCCGCAGAACCTTTATTTGTATGGCGTGTCAAAGATGAATATGGTATCATTTCTAAAATTGATGTTACCTTACAGTCTTGCGGCGTTTGTAGGACTTATTGTGTGGATCGTAGTGCTTACTGTAAGAAAAAAAGAAACCTTGTCCGTAGAATTAAGTCAAAGTAAAACTATGGATATCAAAAAAATGAGTATTTATTCATTTATGTTTATTGTTAGTTTATTGACAGTAGCAAGAGTGGTTCCTTTTTGGATGACATTGATTTTGGTAATTGTAGGAGCTTTTGTAAGTGATGTACGGGTACTAAAAAATGTGGATTATTCTTTACTACTGACATTCGTAGGCTTTTTCGTATTTATTGGAAATATGGGACGAATAGACGTATTTCATCAATTCATTCAACATGTATTAGAGAAAAAAGAAATTGCTGTTTCTATTTTAGCAAGCCAATTTATCAGTAATGTGCCGGCGGCGCTGTTGTTATCCGGATTTACGAAACATGTTTCTTATTTGGTTGTAGGAACTAATTTAGGTGGACTTGGTACTCTGATTGCATCTATGGCAAGTCTTATTTCCTTTAAGTATGTTGCAAGGGAAAATAAACGGCTAAGAGGAATGTATCTCTTATATTTTACCGTGGTAAATGTAGTGTTTTTAGCAGGTGAGCTTGGAGTTGCATTTATTTGTGAAATGTAAAAGGAATATGGAAGTATAAGATATGCCCCCTGTGGAGTCCACAGGGGGCATAGTGTTTAAAATACTAATATTAAGTGGATATTTCTTTAAAATATCTTGGTAAATATCTCACGTTTGTAGTTTATATTCTTCTGATTACAGAAGCTAATTCCTCCGCAGGAACGGTGGCACCATCAGAAATCCACTGCATATAGCAGTTAAACAATGCACCGGCATAGTAATAGAAAGCATAAGAATGCATGGTGCTTTCTTCATGAAACGCTGGCTGTTTTCTTACATAGTCATTTAATGCGTCCAAAAGCATACTCTCCATGCCTGCTTTTTTCAGACAAAGTGCAAAAGCCATATGTTGCTTGAAAAATAAAAGACTTTCCAATACGTGAGCACGACTGTGAAACGGGTTTTTTGTAGATTGTTCCACTTTTTTGTCATATTCTTCCAAGATATATTTCATATAATCTTTTAAAATATCTTCCTTATCATAAAAATAACGATAGTAAGTCATGCGAGATACCCCGGCTTTTTTTGTGAGATCTTTGATAGAAATATCTTCTAATGGTTTCGTTTCCATCATTTTAATAAGTGCTTGTGATAAATATAATTTTCCTTTTTGCATACATTTTCCTCTCCGATGTAGTCCGTGTTCACGCATCCTTGCGTGATAGACTATTAATGTTACATTTCAATCATTTTTGTAAATTGTAACATAAATAGTTTTAAATTACAATATATGTAGTAATGAAAACTACATGTGAAAGCATGGAAGAATACGTTTTGTGTTATGCGTGAAAAATGACTTGAAAACTAATCGGGTAGAGGTCGTTTGAAACAATAATTATGTTGTTTTGAAGAAACGGTATAATTACAAAACGGGAGTTATAGTAAGGAGAATGCATATGAAAGAGTTGCGAATTGGTAATAAAGTAGCAAAATATCCTATCATACAAGGTGGTATGGGCGTAGGCGTAAGCCGTGGAAAGTTGGCGGGCGCTGTGGCGAAAGAAGGTGGCGTAGGAATTATTTCATCTGCACAAATCGGATATGACATGGAAGGCTTTGAAAAAGACCAGGCTTCCTGCAATTTAAAGGCTATTGAGGAACAGATTGCTTTGGCAAAAGAAATATCTGAAGGAAACGGATTAGTTGGTGTCAATGTTATGGTTGCACTAAAAGATTATAGAGAACATGTAAGAACAGCGGCAAAAGCTGGTGCGGATGTAGTAATTTGTGGTGCCGGACTTCCTATGGATCTTCCAGAATTGGTTGAGGGATATGATACAAAGATTGCGCCGATTGTTTCTTCTGTACGCTGTGCAAGTTTATTACTTCGTAAATGGAAGAAAAAATATGACTATTTGGCAGACTTTGTAGTAATTGAAGGTCCAAAAGCAGGTGGTCATCTTGGATTTACAAAAGAAGATGCAGTAAGTATTAAAGATTTCGATAAAGAAATCGTGGCGATTATTCAGGAAGTAAAGCGTTTCGGAAGAGAATTCGAGAAAGATATTCCTGTAATTGTAGCCGGGGGAGTTTTTGATAAAAAAGATATTGAACACGCATTTGCCATTGGTGCAAGCGGAGTGCAGATTGCCAGCAGATTTGTGGCTACTTATGAATGTGACGCATCGGATGCATACAAAGAGGCGTATGTAAAAGCTACAAAAGATGATATTTGCATTATTAAAAGTCCGGTGGGAATGCCGGGAAGAGCTTTGAGAAATAAGTTTATCAAGAGTGTGGAAGGAAGTCCATGCAGTGTTGATAAATGTTACCAGTGCCTTGCAAAATGTAATCCTGCAAAGATTCCGTATTGCATTACAAAAGCATTGATTAATGCCGTAAAGGGAGATTTGGAACATGGACTGATTTTCTGTGGAGACAATGTTGATCGTATTAAAAAAATAGTTTCCGTTCATGATTTGATGGCTGAACTAGTATAGAGAGATTATGAAAGTATGTTTTTGGGGGAGCAGAACGATAAATATGTCTTGCTGTGCAAAGGATGAATGAAAAAATTTTAGAACATAAAATAGAAAAAGTGTTGCATTTTTTATGAATGCAACACTTTTTCCATGTACAAAGATATGGTTTAGCGTGTAAAATAGATGTTGAGTAATTACACTATATACTTTCAAAAGTATGGTATAAAGGAGCTTCAGAGAGAACATAAAAAAAACGGAGGGAATTTTATGAAAACAGTTTTAATAACCGGAGCTACCTCAGGCATTGGTGAGGAATTTGCAAGAAGATTTGCCAAAAGAGGGTATCGTTTGATTCTGGCAGGAAGAAACAGAGAGAAACTCTTGGAATTAAAAGAGTTATATGGAAATGATACTATGCTTATATGTTCAGATTTGGCAGAGGAACAGAATTGCTATGATTTATTAGAACAGGTGAAATCAGAAAAAATAGATGTATTTATTAACAATGCCGGATTTGGAGATTGTGGCAGATTTACGGAAAATGATATAGAAAAAGAAGTAAAGATGATAAAAGTAAACGATATAGCAATGCATATATTGTTTAAAGGAATGCTATTAAAGATGGAGCAAAGAGGGAGAGGAATTATATTAAATGTAGCATCTTCAGCTGGACTTTTGCCTGCCGGTCCTTTCATGGCAACCTATTATGCATCAAAAGCATATGCTGTTAGTCTTACAAGGGCAGTTGCCTATGAATTAAAGGCGCAGAATAGTAAAGTATATGTGTGTGCCCTTTGTCCGGGACCGGTAGATACAAATTTTAACGAAGTGGCTAAAGTACAGTTTGCGCTACCAGGAATTTCTGTGAGAAAATGTGTATCAGAAGCATTTCACGGAATGAGTCAAAGAAAGACGATTATTGTTCCTACAGTGAAAATGAGAGTGGCAATGGCGGGACAAAAGTTTCTTCCAACGAAACTTCTTGTAAGTCTGACGGCAAATCAGCAAAAAAAGAAGATGGATGATAAATGAGCTGATTAATTAGAAATCTTCACAAATAATAGTATTATTTGGTATATAGATTATAGATAATGAAATAATTGTAAAAAATAGAAAAAAATGAAAAAAATTGTAAAAAAACCGTGCATTTGGAAAAGGATTCCATTATAATAAATATGAGGAGTATTATTATTAGGGGGAATGTTACTATGAAACTTAGAACGAAAATTTATTTATTAGCATTGGTTCCTGCATTGTGCATTGGTATTGTAACGGTTTGCATGTTTGCAAATAAAATGAAAACGTCCATTACACAGCAGGCGTATAAAGGAATGGAAGCAGCAACAATATTGATTAACAGTATTTTCGATGCCAGTTCCACAGGGGAATATCATTTAAATGATAATGGGGAATTTTACAAGGGTGATACATTAAACATTTCCGAAGCGACAGATATTGTGGATCAAGTAAAAAAGGATACAGGGTTTGATGTAACAATCTTTTACGGAGACACAAGATATTTAACTACAATAATGAATTCAAGCGGCGAGAGACAGGTTGGTACTAAGGCTAGTGATGCTGTTATCGAAAGTGTTTTGAACAAAGGAAATAATTATTCCAGTGATAATGTAGAAATTTTTGAAACCCGTTATATCTGTTATTATATTCCTTTGCGTCAGGTTGACAGTGATGAAGTAATCGGTATGATTTTTCTTGGGGAGAGATATGAAGAGGTATCAAGCCTTATTAAAACAAGTGTTTACGAAAGCGCAATTCCTTGTTTAATATTGTTAATTATTGCTATGCTCCTTGCTGTAAAAGTTGGAAAAGATATCGTGGATTCTATGCAGAAGGGTATCGCATATCTGACTAAAGTAAAAGATGGACAACTTGGATTTAAAGTTGACGAGACATTACTTAAGAAAAAAGACGTTGTGGGCGATATGTGTCGTTCCATTGACCAATTAAATAACAAATTATCGGAAATCATAGAAAATATTGTTGTCCAGTGTCAATCATTAAATGAAAACTCATCTGCCTGCAATCTTACTGCAGACCGTTTAAATGACTCTATATCACAGATCAGTGCGGTTGTGGAACAGGTAGCTGCTACCACTACAAATCAGGCAGAAGATACAGAAGATGTGAATAAAAACATTAGCACTATGGGTGATGTAATTACTGATATTTCAAAGATGTCTCATAGTGCACAGGATGTATTAAGACAGTTGACTGAGAGTATGAAAGAAGTGGAAAATGCAGTAATGACCATTTCGGATCAGACGACGCAGACACACAACTCTGTTGAGAAAATTACAACAGCAACAGATATGATTTCAAATATTGCGTTCCAGACAAAACTTTTGTCATTAAATGCAAATATCGAAGCTGCCAGAGCAGGAGAGTTAGGAAAAGGATTTGCAGTTGTTGCTACTGAAATTCAGCAATTAGCACAGAGTAGCGAGGAAGTTACACAGCAGATTCAGGGTATTTTGATGGAACTTTGCGAAAATTCGGAAGAAGCATTGCATTGTATGGATGATGTAAAAGAAATCGTTCATCAGCAGCATGAGCAGGTAACGAAGACGCAGGATACATTTACTGAATTAAATCTTGCTATTGGTGGAGATGAAGATTACGAAGTTTTGGACAATGGTAAAACTTCCCTTAGCACAGAGCGAAGAAAATCAGTGGAAACTATACATAATCTTGCAGCTGCATCTGAGGAAATTGCAGCCAGCACAGAGGAGACTGCTGCTTCTGTTGAGCAGGTTGCAGAAATGTCACTCAATGTTGGTGAACAGGCAGAACACTTAAAGAAGATTGCAGATGTGCTGAGAGAACAGGTAAGTCATTTCCATGTTGAAAAAGAAGCATAAAATGTGTAAGTAATAATATAGTGATAAAAGAATCGAGGGAGCAAAAAATGCTCCCTCGTTTTTTGAAAATCCAAATTCAAAGTACGATGTTGATAGGACTAATATATTTCGTGATGATCATTTTTATAGTCGTCAAATAGTTTCAGACATTTGTCACGGTCAACTTCGATTTGTTTTAATATTTGCTGTTTACCGTCTAAATGGTCGTAGAATTTGTCGTCTCTAAAGCCGATATCGTCAGTGTCTTTGCGGTTACAACCATAATAAAGGGTCGTAATGTTTGCCCAAAGAGTGCCCCCAAGGCACATAGGGCAAGGCTCTGCCGTAGTATATAATTCACAGCCGGTAAGATCGTGGGTGCCAAGATTTTTACAGGCATCCCGAATAGCTTCCATTTCTCCATGACAGGTTGGATCATGTTTGGCAAGTACCCGGTTGTGGCCTCTGCCTACGATTTTTCCATCCTTTACAATTACGGCACCAAAAGGCCCTCCATCTTTATTCTTAATCCCTTCATAGGCTTCTTTGATTGCTTCCTCCATAAATGTTCCCATAAAAATCCCTCCAAACTTGTTTCTTGTTTTGATTATACTATAATTGGGTATTAAATGACAACAATTGTTGGATTTTGTGGAACAGTGTGATATAGTAGAGGTGATGTTGCCAAGGTTCACCAGTAAAAAGGATAAAATTTTGTGGCAGGAATCATGGATGAGTCTTGAAGATACATATTAGAAAGAAGGAAAAAATATGAAAAAAGTACTGAGTCGATTGGAGTATAATTCACCTGTAACCCTGACATTTGCGATTATTTCATTGGTGGCACTTATTTTAGGGAACCTTACCGGAGGAAAGTCTACTACGCTTTTGTTTTGTGTGTATCCGTCAGGGTTTGATGATCCATTTACCTATTTTCGATTATTCGGACATGTATTTGGGCATAGTAATCTGGAACATTATTTAAATAATATGATGATGATATTTCTTATGGGGCCGATTGTAGAGGAAAAATACGGCGGAAGATTATTGGTTTTTATGATGGCAGTGACAGCCTTTATTACAGGTATTGCAAATATGGTGTTTTTTGATCAGGGACTACTTGGAGCAAGTGGTATTGTATTTTTATTGATTGTTTTGGCTGCAACTACCAGTATCAAAGGTGATAAAATTCCAATCACTTTAATTTTGGTTTTGGTATTTTATTTGGGAGAACAAATCTACAGCGGATTGTTTACAAAGGATAATATTTCTCAATTTACTCATATTTTAGGTGGTATTTGTGGATGGCTTTTTGGAACGCTGATTATGAAAAAGCGCGCTGCAAAGTCCGAGTAGGTGATTAGATTTAGAATTGCAAAAGAAAAAGGTGAATATTGCACAAGTGTTGCAATGAAAGTTAGTCGAGAGAACATGATAATATAAAGGAGTTTTTATGGAAGTATATATTGTAAGACATGGACAGACCGTTTGGAATGCGGAAGGACGATTGCAGGGAAATCAGGATATTCAGTTGAATGAAAATGGAAAAGCAGCGGCAAGGAAACTTGCAGAACAGTTAAAAGATGTGGATTTTGATTGTGTATTTTCGTCTCCATTGGTTCGGGCGTATGAAACTGCATGTATTGTATGTGGAAACCGCGATATCCCCATCATAAAAGATGACAGAATTCGGGAAATTTCTTTTGGTGATTTGGAAGGCGTACATAATTCGGAGTGGCAACAGGGCCCTTATCGTTTTTTCTTTACGGATCCTGGAAAATATATTCCACCTAAAAATGGTGAAAGTCTTTCGGAAGTTTGTGAAAGAACAAAAGAATTTTTGGAAGAACAGGTAGAAGCTAAAGTAAAAGAATTTAATCGAATTATGATTGTTGCTCATGGGGCGGCAAACAAGGGAATGATGTGTCACATTGAAGGAAATTCTGTTGATAATTATTGGGGAGACGGACTTCAGAAAAATTGTGAGGCAACAAAATTTGTATATAATGGGAAAAAATGGGAAAGAATGACTTGTTAGAAATGGAATAATTTGGTATAATCATATTAATGGGGATGTAGAATTACAATGTAGGGGGGATTTGGATGACAACAAGAAATACAATATTAATTGCGGACGATTTTTTGGTAAACCGTCAATTGTTAAAAATCATTTTTCAAGAGCAGTTTAAGATTTTAGAAGCTGAAAATGGTGAAGATGCGATTAATTTATTATCTCGAAACCATGAAGATATCGCGTTGCTTTTTTTGGATTTGCAGATGCCTGTTAAATCCGGAATTGAAGTACTTCAATTTATGGAGGATGAAGGACTCGACCGCTTGATTCCTGTTATTGTTATTACAGGAGAAGGTTCGGAGGAAATTGATGAAAAGGTATATGAACTTGGTGCATCCGATATTATTTATAAGCCATTTGCACCAAAGGTTGTTATGAGACGTTCCATGAATATCATGGAGTTGTTTTCACATCGTATTGACCTTGAAAATGCAATGGAGGCAAGAACAAGGGAATTAAATAGAAGTCAGGAAAAGCTAAAACGATTTAACCAGTTCCTGATGGGTTCTATTTGTTCAGTGGCTGAGTTTAGAACATTGGAGCCTAATACACATATTGATAGAATAAAGTATTTCACAAAGCTTTTATTAGGATATTTGAGAAAATACTATCCGAAGTATGGTTTGACAGCCGAACAGGTGAAAGAAATCACAGAAGCATCAGCTTTGCATGATATTGGAAAATTAGTAATTCCAGATCGTATTTTGTTGAAACCAAGTGAGTTGACAAAAGAAGAATATCAGATTATGAAAACTCATACTACTACAGGTGCTAAGCTGATAGAACAGTTTATTGATGATAACTCAGATGATGGTATGTTTTATCGTTATTGCTACGATATTTGTAAATATCATCATGAAAGGTATGATGGTGGTGGATATCCAAGTGGTCTAGTTGGAGATGCCATTCCTATCTGGGCACAGGTTGTCGCTCTTGCCCATACATATGACAATTTAGTTAGTAAGCGAGTTTATAAAGTTCCATATATTGAAAAAGAAGCCGTACGAATGATTAATGAAGGTGAGTGCGGAGTATTTTCTCCAGAACTTCTTGATTGTTTCAATTTGGCAAAAGAAGAGTTTGTACTTGCTTCCAAAGAGGAAAACTTTGTCTTTAAAGAGGATTAAATGTTTGCCGTCACAGCGAAAGTTGTGGCGGCTTTTTGTTTAACAGGAAAACTCATTCTATAAAACAAATAACTTTCTGCGAGGATGTGATAGTTTGTGGATTTGTCTTAAAAATATGTGTGAAAGTTAGTAAAGCTATGGTATAATGGCAAAAGTGGAAAGGGATATGCTTAAAATTCAATAGATGAGGAAAATAAAAAAGATATTGATAAAGAAAAGACGAAAGAAAAGTAGGTGTAAAGTTATGCGTTGGCTGAAACGTGGCGAAAAGTCACAGGAAAACCAAGTGGAAGAGATAGAGCAGAAATTAACAGAACAGAATGACATAGCAGATACGCAAGAAGAGATTCAGTATAATAATGCAAAGATTTGGCAATTAGCATTGTTTTCAATGAATAATGCGGCGACAAATCTTTATTTGGCGTTGATGGGATATGTTACTTACTATGCAAATGGTATTGTAGGATTAGGTGTGTTTTTATTGTCAATGGTTCTTACGGTAATGAGAGTGTTTGATGGCATTACTGATCCGGTAATTGGGTACTTTTTGGATAAGACAGAAGGTCGGTTTGGTAAGTTTCGACCATTTCTTGTGATTGGAAATGTGTTTTTAGCAGGAAGTTGTATTGTGTTGTTTCTTACCACACATTTGATTCCGGGACCATTTCGTTTGTTATATTTTATTTTTGTCTATGCCATTTATATTATTGGATACACTTTTCAAACGGTGGTTGCAAAGTCAGGACAGACCATTATTACCAATAATCCGAAACAGCGTCCTATGGCGACATATTTTGACTCTTTGTTTATTATGGCAGCTTACGGTGGAACAGTGCTTTATGTGTCAAATTATTTGATACCAAAGTATAAAACCTTTTTGAATCCAGAGCTGTTTCGGGAATTTGTAATTATGATCGCTATTGTCAGTATGCTATGTACAGCATTGGCAATTGTGGGTATTTGGGAAAAGGACCAAAAGAAATTTTACGGAATACAAAACGGAAAATCAGAAAAAATTAAAAAGAAAGATTATGTAGATATTATTGTGCATAATAAACCAATCCGTATGTTGACCTTTGCCTCGGCGGCAAACCAGTTTGTGTCGGTTGTATATAGCCATACAACGGTAGGAGTTATGCTTTACGGAATTTTGATGAACAATTACTCGATTTCCGGATTGATTGGAATTGTGGCTGCAGTACCTACGTTGATTGTAGTTAGCGGTGGTATAAAGGTGGCACAGAAGTTTGGACAGAAAAAAGCATTGATTTTGGCAACTTGGAGTGCTGTGGGACTTCAGGTGATTATGACCTTTGTGTTGTTAAGTAAAAATGTGGATACCATTTCTTTTGTACCAAATAAAATCAACTTGATTACGGTAATTTTTGTCCTTGTGTTCAGCGTGTTAAACGGTTGTAAATCCATCATTAACAATATGGTAGTTCCTATGATTGCAGATTGTTGTGACTATGAGCTGGCACGAAGCGGAAAGTATGTGCCTGGACTTATGGGAGCATTATTTTCTTTTATTGAAAAAGGTGTTTCTGCTTTTGGAATGGCATTTGTCGGAATTGTTCTGACTGTAATTGGATATGATAAGATTTTACCTCAGGTTGGTGAGCCTATAACGGATACATTAAAATATACCACGTTATTTTTATTTTGTGTGATTCCGGTGTTAGGATGGGGAATTACATTGCTTGCAATGCATTATTATTCTTTGGATAAAAATACCATGACAAAAGTGCACCACAAGCTTATGAAGAAAAAAAAGGCAACTCGCAGATAATTATGTCTGCAAGTTTATATATCGGGCATTTTAGTAATGTCTGTGGCTCATTGGTTGCTCTTGCAAAACATATGTTTTGGGGGTATAATATGATACTAGATATATTTGTGCTATAGGGAGAGAAGTTTAGTATGGCAAAGGAAAAGAAAGAAAAAGAGAAAAAAGAAAAAAAGCCTAAGAAAGAAAAGGAAGTTGTTGAACTGACTCCGTTTCAGAAAGAAATCAAAGTAGTAGCAGTGATTGTAGTGGCTATAATCTTTTTATTAAGTTATATTGGAAAAGCAGGAATTATCGGTACTGGCATCAGTTGTTTCATATTTGGAATGTTTGGTGGGGTGGCATTTTTGTTGCCATTTTACATGGTTGGATTTGCTTTCGTATTTGTAGCCAATAGGGACAATGTACGTATGGTACATAAGTGTTATTGTTCCATAGCGATTGGCGTTATTTTTATGTCTATCTGGCATTTGGTTTGTAATCAGGATGTGTATACATTAAATCCGGTGGAATTATTTGAAAACTCTTCTAAGAACCATTTCTGGGGTGGCGGCGGAGTTGTTGGCGGTATGATTGGAAATATATTGGCAGATCTTTTTGGCGAAATAGGTGCGTTTATTGTGCTGCTTGCGCTGTTTGCCATTGCCTTTATGTTTATTACAGAAAAACAAATCATGCACCATTTAAAGAAAAAGGGTCTTGAAACCTACGAAAAAATCAAAGAAAATGCAAATGATGACGGAACAAAAGAGGAATATTTGCCACAGAGTGAGACGGTTGATAAGGCCGAAAAAAGAAGTTCTAGTGGAACAGGTCTTGCGGGACATTTCTTTAATTTTAAAAAAGCATTGCAAAGTGATGAGGAGGATTTTGATCCGATTGAGGAAGAAGTGCAGAATGACGAAATATCACTATCGGGTGATATGAAAGAAATTACTGCGCAGTTGACATCGGAGGATGGTACGGAAAGTGCTTTGGAAAGTGGAGAAGAACAGTCTTTATTAGCTGAGGAAGTACAGGAACAACAGGAAGAAAAAGATCCTTTTGCAGATTTGATAATCAATCGGGGCGAGGCACATCAGGAAGTTAACAGTACTCCTGAGCAGTCGGAAATTGCAGTGGAGCATTTGGATAGAGAACCACAGACGGTTCCAATTCATCAGCAGGAATTACTGAATAAGTTTTCAAATGTGGAAGAACCTGCAATGACAGAGATTGCATCTGAAACAGGAAGTAATTTGCCACAGGAAAGTGAAGATGACTTCTTTATGGCAATGGAAAATAATTTAAAAGAATACGTGGATTCAGACTTTACGGATGATGTATTTGAAATAAAAAAAGAAAATGACGGTGAAGGTGTGGTAATGGATGGTGTGGATGAAGAAAATTACCAATTACCTGAAGAAGCTATTCGTCAGTTACAGCAATCAAGTACAAAGCAGAATGTTTCTCCAAGTGACGGGTTTGTGAGCGTGGATTCACCTGCTGGGTTTGTTCAGATTCCTACTGCATCAGCAAAGCCTTTAAATAGTCCAAAACCGGCACCAAAGAAAAAGAAGAAATACATATTCCCGACTCCGGAACTGTTAGACAGACCAGAGAAGACAGCCGATGGCATTTCGGATGAAAGTTTGAAAGCAAATGCAAAGAAATTGCAAGATACGTTGCAGAGTTTTGGAGTAGGTGCAAGGGTTGTAAATGTAAGTTGTGGACCTACGGTTACTCGTTTTGAATTACAGCCGGATCAGGGTGTTAAAGTTAGCAAAATTACAGCTTTGGCAGATGATATTAAACTTAACATGGCAGCAGAAGAGATACGTATCGAAGCACCAATCCCTGGAAAAGCGGCAGTTGGTATTGAGATACCAAATGAGACAAATGCCATGGTTCATTTTAGAGATTTGGTAGAAAATTCGAAGTTTAAAAAACATAAATCAAAGATATCTTTTGCTGTTGGAAAAGATATTGGCGGTCAGGTAGTGGTATCTGATATTGCAAAGATGCCTCACTTATTGATTGCTGGTGCTACAGGTTCCGGAAAGTCAGTTTGTATCAATACGTTGATCATGAGTATTTTATACAAGGCAGATCCCGAAGATGTAAAACTTATCATGATTGATCCGAAAGTAGTAGAGCTAAGTTGCTATAAGGGTATTCCACATTTGCTCATTCCGGTTGTTACGGAACCGAAAAAAGCATCCGCTGCGCTTCAGTGGGCAGTTATGGAGATGACGGAACGTTACAACAAGTTTGCAGAGCTTGGAGTACGAGACTTGGTAGGTTACAATGAAAGAATTAAAGCTGTGGAGTATGCACAGGATGAGAGATTCCAAAAGTTACCACAGATTGTGATTATTGTAGACGAGTTGGCAGATTTGATGATGGTTGCTTCCAAAGAAGTAGAAGATGCGATTTGCCGTTTGGCACAGCTTGCCAGAGCTGCAGGTATTCATTTGGTAATTGCTACACAGAGACCTTCTGTCAACGTCATCACTGGTCTTATCAAGGCAAATGTTCCATCAAGAATTGCTTTTGCAGTATCTTCTGCCGTAGACTCAAGAACGATTTTAGATGGTGCAGGGGCAGAAAAATTGCTTGGAAAGGGAGATATGTTATTCTATCCATCCGGTTTCCCAAAACCTGTCCGTGTACAGGGTGCATTTGTTTCGGATGATGAAGTAAACCGCGTAGTATCATACATCATTGAGAAAAATGAATGTGAGGAAAATCAGGAAGCAATTCAGATTGAACAGTCTATCATGTCTGTGTCAACTGCCGGTGAAGGTGGTCGTGGTGCAGATAATTCAAATGATGATTATTTTATTGATGCAGGTAAGTTTATCATAGAGAAGAATAAGGCATCCATCGGAATGCTTCAGCGCGTGTATAAGATTGGATTTAACCGTGCAGCAAGAATTATGGATCAGCTTTGTGACGCTGGAGTTGTAGGTCCGGAAGAAGGCACGAAGCCTAGAAAAGTTCTTATGACCATGGAGGAGTTTGAAAACTATCTTTCTTAAAGATAGGGGAAGGAGCTGGCATGAAAGCGTGGCTTGTTGTAAATGCCTTTTTAAATCAAACGAAATTTAATGAAATTCACCAGTGGCTATACGATGCAGGGAGAAATCATGACGTTGAGATTGAAATAAAATCGAACGCTCAGTTAATTTCTGCATGTATAGATGGGGAGCTTGCTTTAAACATGCAGGCTCCCATGGTGGATTTCGTTTTGTTTTGGGACAAAGATGTGTTGTTGGCAAAAACATTGGAAGACATGGGCTATCGGGTGTTTAATTCGTCTTTTGCCATTGAGGTTTGCGATAACAAGAGTTTAACTCATATTCATTTGGCAAAGGAACATATTCCTATGCCGGATACGATTATGGCGCCTATGACATATGCCAATATTGGTTATTCAGATATGGAATTTTTACAGTCTGTAGAAAAACGCCTTGGATTTCCGATGGTTGTAAAAGAAAGTTTTGGTTCCTTTGGACAGCAGGTGTATTTGTGCAAAGATTTGGTGGAGTTGGAAAGACTTGTAAAAAAACTGGAAGGTAAATCATTTTTGTTTCAAAAGTTCATCAAAGAGGCTGAGTGTAGAGATTATCGCTTACAGGTAGTGGGTGATAAAGTGGTGGCAGCCATGGAGAGAACAGCAAAAAATGGAGATTTTCGTGCAAATATTACCAATGGCGGTTCTATGAAACAATATGTGCCTACAAAAGAAGAAGAACAGTTGGCTGTTAAGTGTTGTGAAATCCTTAAGGCTGATTTTGCGGGTGTAGACCTTATGAAAGGCGAAGATGGAAAGGTACTTGTTTGTGAAGTTAATTCCAATGCACATTTTAAAAACATATTTGATTGCACCGGAGTAAATACGGCTGATTACATTATGGAACATTTATTGAGTGTATTAGAAAGGCATCATTCATGAAAAAAGTAAAAGGTTGGCTAGTCTATGACCAGGCTGGGGCTGAATATAATAAACAATATATCAATATGCATATGGCTGAGGCGAAGATTTGCGATATTGAACTGGAGCTTAAATTCGCCGAAAACATATGTATAGAAGCTAGTGGAGTAAAAAAGACAGTTAAATATGATGGCAAGTCGGAAGCATTGCCTGACTTTGTGATTTGCAGAACTATCAATCCAAAGTTATCAAAAGAATTAGAAGATTGTGGGATTAAAGTGTTTAACAATTCAAAAGTTTCCGAAATTGCCAATGATAAAGAAAAAGCGTATACTTATCTGGAACAGTTTAAGATACCAATGCTTTCACATATTCCTTATTGTAATGAAGCATTTAAGGAACATTACCATTCCATTCCTGACGGATGGGTAATCAAAGCAGTGGCAGGTCACGGTGGCAATCAGGTGTTCTTAAAAGGTACCGACAAGGAAGATGATATACGTCTTGGTATCGGCGAGTGTGATGTAGTGACGCAACCGTTGTTTGATGAGTCGATGCAGGATGTGAGAGTGTATGTTATTGGTAATGAAATTATCTGTGCTATAAGAAGAACTGCAGTAGGCGGATTTAAGTCAAACTTTTCACTTGGAGGTTCGGTTGATGTATATGAATTGTCCGAGGAACAAAAAAGTGTAGTAAATATGGTAATCAAACAGTTCGATTTTGGATTGGTTGGTATAGATTTCCTTATTGGAAAAGATGGCAGATTTATTTTTAATGAAATTGAAGATGTGGTAGGAGCGCGAATGCTCTATAAACTGACGGATATCAATCTGGTTCGTTTGTATCTTCAGTTTATAATAAATAAATGTGTTCATAGGGGTTTATGACAAAAAATGCAGATAAATGCTATATTGCATTTAGTATTGGGAATAGTGTGTTAGTGCTTGCATAGAAGAAACTATGCGAAGCAAACTTAAATTAAAAAAGTTGGTGTAAAGATGGAGTCAAATTGCGAATTATGCATGAATTACGTATATGATGAAGAATTTGAATATTATGTATGTGATATGGATTTAGATCAGGATGATATGGGAAAGTTTCTTACGGATACTTTTTCGGATTGTCCATATTTTAAAATGGGTGATGAGTATAAGATTGTGCGTAAACAGATGTAAAGACTTGTTTGGAGGCAATGGGAGTGGAAAAAACAGAAAAAAAGAAGTCAGAATATAGTAGCATTTACCTGTTTATGGGCGTGTTATTTGTTGCGATGTTATTATTTACGGGAGAACAAAGAATTGCGGATATAAGGCAGCAGATGCTTTCTGTACAGGCAGAGGAGCAACAAAAGGCGGCAGAAAAAGAGAAGAAAAGACTTGCGTCTCTTTCAAAGCATGAAAAGAAAAGCGTTCCCCATTTTTACCAATGGGACAGCAGATGGAAAAATCAAAGATATGCCAGAGGTAATATTGGTTCTTCCGGTTGTGGACCTACCTGCTTGTCTATGGTTGCAGTGTATCTTTTAGGGGATGATGATTTTACACCAAGTTGGATGGCAACCTACAGTACCCAAAATGGATATATTTATGGAGGCGGTACTGCTTGGAAGATGATGGATGAGGGAGCAAGAAGACTTGGTATTTCTGTGAAACAGATCCGTGCCAATGAAAAAGAAATGAAAAAACATCTGGATAAAGAGCGGGTTATGATTTGCAGTATGCGGCCGGGAGATTTTACAAGATGTGGTCATTTTATCGTGATTTCAGGGTATGATGAGGATGGATTTATTGTAAATGATCCAAACAGCAAGGTAAATAGTGGAAAAAGATGGAAATTTAGTCGTATCAAAGGACAGATTAAAAATACCTGGGTGTATTGGATGTAATACGAAACAATACTGAAATCATAACAATTTTGAAATCGTTTTGACAGGATTTAGAATGTCTGTTATAATACAAACTTAGTTACTATACGTAAAATAAGTTGCTGTTTTGTCGAAAGATTGCACTTGCATTCTCAAATCAGTCTACTTTAGTAATAAATTTGGAGGTAATCAGATTGAAAACAGATATCGAAATCGCTCAGGAAGCCAATATGCTTCCGATTCAAGAAGTAACAAAGAAACTTGACATTACTATGGATGACTTGGAATTGTACGGAAAGTACAAAGCAAAACTTTCTGATGAATTGTGGAACCGTGTAAAAGACAACAAGGATGGAAAGTTAATTCTTGTAACTGCAATCAATCCAACACCTGCTGGTGAAGGAAAGACTACAGTAACAGTAGGTCTTGGACAGGCATTTGGAAAACTAAATAAAAAATCTGTCATTGCACTTCGTGAGCCATCACTTGGACCATGTTTTGGTATCAAAGGTGGAGCAGCAGGTGGCGGAAATTCACAGGTTGTACCTATGGAAGATTTGAACCTTCATTTTACTGGAGATTTTCATGCTATTACTTCAGCAAATAACTTATTAGCTGCAATGCTTGATAATCATTTAAAACAGGGAAATGCGTTAAATATCGATACAAACCAGATTGTTTGGAAACGTTGTGTAGATATGAACGACCGTGTTCTTAGAAATATTGTAGTAGGTCTTGGAAGACCTGTAGATGGTGTTGTTCGTGAAGATCACTTTATTATTACCGTTGCATCTGAGATCATGGCTATTCTTTGTCTTGCAAGTGATATGCATGACTTGAAAGAAAGACTTGGAAAAATTATTGTGGCTTATACATTTGATGGACAGCCAGTAACTGCAAAAGAATTAAATGCAGTAGGTGCTATGGCGGCGTTGTTAAAGGATGCTATTAAGCCAAACGTAATTCAGACATTGGAAAATACACCTGCATTGGTTCATGGTGGACCATTTGCTAACATTGCACATGGATGTAACTCTGTTCGTGCTACAAAGACAGCGTTGAAACTTGCTGATTATGTAGTGACAGAAGCAGGATTTGGTGCAGACCTTGGTGCTGAGAAATTTATGGATATTAAGTGCCGTATGGCTGGATTAAAGCCATCTGCAGTTGTATTGGTAGCTACTGTACGTGCTCTTAAGTACAATGGTGGCGTTCCAAAGGATCAGCTTAACAACGAGAATTTAGATGCATTAAAGAAGGGTATTGTAAACCTTGAAAAGCATATTGAAAACGTTCAGAAGTTTGGAGTACCATGTGTTGTTACATTGAATCAGTTTATTACTGATACAGAGGCTGAACTTAACTTTGTAAAGGAATTCTGTGAAGCAAGAGGATGCGAATTCGCACCTGCCCAGGTTTGGGAAAAAGGTGGCGAAGGCGGAATTGCATTAGCTGAAAAAGTAATTGAAACATGCGAGAAGAAAGAAAGCAATTACAAGCCATTGTATGATGTAAATCAGCCAATCAAAGCTAAAATCGAAACCATTGCAAAAGAAATCTATGGTGCTGGTTCAGTTACTTATGATGCAGCAGCTAGTAAAGCAATTGAGAGATTAGAAGAGTTAGGATATGGTAACTTACCTGTTTGTATGGCTAAGAACCAGTATTCATTGTCAGACGATCCTAAGAAGTTAGGTCGTCCAACAGACTTTAACATGAATATTCGTGAAGTTTACGTAAATGCAGGAGCAGGATTTGTTGTAGCAATTACAGGAACTGTTATGACTATGCCTGGACTTCCATTACATCCTGCAGCAGAGCGTATTGATGTAAATGATGATGGAGTAATCACAGGATTATTCTAGGTTATATATAGGAGATGCAGAGCGAAAGTTTTGCATCTCCTCTGTTTTAATGTGATGGGAAATTACAAGCAAAACTCTTTGTAAGGAAAATCCGATATATATAATGTTCTCTCGAAATTATTGTATAAAGTGATTTTGAGAGAATGAATATGGAGTGTTAGATTGCTGTTTTAGGGGGAGTTTACATGAAGAGAAAACATTGCATGAAAAAGAAATTGATTTATAGAATTGTTGCCATATGTTGTATAGTTGTACTGCTTGGGATGAACCTATGTGGTTACATTGAGTATGATGTTTTACATCAATGCAAAAAAAAGCCAATCATTCATGCGGCAACTACAATTTCTACAACAGAGAATATAAAATCGCTAGGAATTGATGTAAGTAAATATCAAAAAAACATTGATTGGGAAAAGGTGAAAAATGATGGTATAAAATTTGCCATTCTTCGGTGCGGAATAGGGCAGGATATAGTGTCACAGGATGATACATATTACGAAAAAAATGTTTCCGGCTGTGTTTCGCAAAATATTCCATACGGAGTGTATATTTATTCTTATGCAAATACAGTGGAAAAAGCTGTTGGTGAAGCAAATCATGTACTTCGTTTAGTGGAAGGTAAAAATCTTTCATATCCTATTTACTACGATATGGAGGATAAATCCATTCTTAAGGATTCTGATGGCAATTCAAATTCAAAAGAAACCATAGGAAAGATTGCAGAGGCATTTGTAACAACTATTGAAAATGCAGGATATAAAGCAGCTATTTATTCAGGTTATTCTTTTGCTAATACGAATCTTACAAACAAGAGATTTAAAACCATGGATTTTTGGGTGGCAAGATACAATGTATATTGCAGATACAGCCGCCCGTATCAGATGTGGCAGTTTACTTCTGATGGGCAGGTAGACGGTATATCTGGTAGGGTAGATATGAATTATACTATTGGAACGGATAATCTGGTACCGATTACAGGTGCATCTTTTGCTAATAGCAATGTGAATATACAAGTCGGACAAGTGACGGAGCTTACATATGAGATAGTACCTAAAAATGCATATAATAAAAACATGGTTTGGAGCAGTAGTAATGAGGACGTTGTTTCTGTGTTAGACGGAAAGGTTATGGGCTTGAAACAGGGAATGGCGACAATTACGGCAAAATCTGAGGAAAATGGTAATGTTGTTGTGAACTGCACCGTATGTGTTCAGATGGGGGATGAGACAGAAGGAGAATCTGTAGTAATCGTGGATGACTCAAACAATCCTGACAAAACTAACACTTCTACGGTGGTTCCTTCAACAAATCAACCGATAGTCACAGGTGCAGCAGTAACTACGGAAAGTGCGACGGTAGCACCAAGTGTAACAAAATTACCTGCTACAGAGGTACCAAGCGTTGTTACTAGCGCAACCATTTCACCAAAACCACAAAATGATGATGAAAGAGACTGGATTGTGGATATTGAAACACCACAACCGGCTCCAAATACGGCTACACCAAAGCCGACAAAAATACCGGCAACAGCAACACCTAATGTACCTAAAGTTGAAGTGGGAGCTCCGAAGAATTTTACTTTTACTGCTGTTTCAAAAAATGAAATAAAATTGAACTGGTCGAAAGTGTCGAAAGCAAATGGTTATATCGTGTATGGATATGATAGTAGCTCGAAGAAATATGTGAAGTTACAATCATTAGACGCTAAGTCGGTAGAATGTACAATCAAAAAAATAGACGGGAAAAAATTAAGTCCGGGAACGAAGTACAAATTCCAAATAAGAGCATATCAAACGAAAGATAATGAAAAATATTATGGAAAATATGTGAAGCAAACTGCAATTACAAAGCCTGATAATGTAAAGATAACAAGTACGAAACGATTGAGTTCGAAAAAGGCTAAAATTACTTGGAAAAAAATTAGTAAAGCAGATGGTTATATTGTGTATATTTCCACTAAGAAGTATGGTTTGTATCAAGTCGCAGCAACAGTTAAAGGAAAATCAAAGAAAACATGTATGATTAAAAATCTAAAAAAAGGTGTGAAATATTATGTACATGTCATTGCTTATCAGGAATATCAGAATGTAGTACGTTATGGAGGTTATTATGCTACAAAAACAATAAAGAAAAAATAAAAAATGTAAAAAAACACGTAAAAATGTAAAAAAAATAAATGAAAAAAGACCAATAATGTGATAAACTTTTCTTGGCTTTTGAATTTGTGTATAAAGATAAAAATGAAAGGAAAAGAAAGTAAAAATGAAAAGAGAGATAACAAGTGAAGAATTAGGACGTTCAAATCAAATTATCCAAAATATTATGCGGTATTTTGACAGTAAAGTTGTTGGACAATCATATTTAGGATATTCGATGTTGATTGCAACTATGACAAATGGCCATATTTTGCTGGAATCTGTTCCAGGACTTGCAAAGACTACGGCAGCAAAAACAATTACAGAAGCTGTTGACGCTGAGTTTTCAAGAATTCAGTGTACACCGGATTTGCTGCCTAGTGATATTATTGGTACGCAAACATACAATATGAAGGACAATACCTTCGAAACTAAAATTGGTCCGGTAAATGCAAATTTTGTGTTATTGGACGAAATTAACCGTTCCAGTGCTAAGACACAGAGTGCGATGTTGGAAGCGATGCAGGAGCGTGTTGTTACAATTGGAGGTAATAGTTTTCAGCTGCCAAATCCATTTGTAGTAATTGCAACACAAAATCCTGTGGAACAGGAAGGAACATATGAATTGGCAGAGGCTCAGTTGGATCGTTTTCTTCTTAAGGTGAAATTAACATATCCAACACCAGAGCAGGAAATTGAAATTCTAAACCGTTTAGAAGCCGGAATATTTGACAACAGTAGTGTAGTAGCAAGTTTGGATGATATCAGATTTTTACAGTCGATTTGTAAAGAAGTGTATATAGATCCAGTAATCAAACGTTATATTGTAGATATTGTTCAAGCGTCAAGAAACGTGGAAAAATATATACCAAATGAATTGTCTCAATATGTGGCTATGGGAGCTAGTACGCGAGCAAGTATCGCATTTATGGAAGTTGCAAGAGCTGTGGCTTTGACAAATGGAAGAGCATATTGTACGCCGGAGGATGTGAGAGCTATGAGTCGGTCGATTTTAGGACATCGAATTCAGTTAAACTTTGCCGCTATGGCAGACGGAATTCAGGCGGAACAAATTGTGGATGCGATTATAGGTTCGGTGAGAACACCATGAGTATGAAATATATTTCTTTGATTCAATCAAGGATGAAAAAATACAAAACGTTACGTACAAACAAGAATACAAGTCGATTGTTGGATGGATCCTATACTTCGATTTATAAGGGACGAAGTCTGGATTTCAATGAGTTAAGAGAATATATTCCTGGGGATGATGTAAAAGATATCAGTTGGAATGCATCTTCAAGAAGCAATAAAATTTTAGTAAAACAATATGTAGCAGAAAAAAAACATAATATTATGTTGGTACTTGATACAAACCGAAGAATGTTAGCCTACACCAGTGAGTCAGAGGAAAAAAGAGAAGCTGCACTGATAAGTGCAGGGACTTTGGCATACTTAGTAAATCAAAATGGTGACTATACAGGTGCTGTTTTCTCTACTGCTCATCATGTACGTCAAATTCCATTAAAAACAGGTTTGGGAAATGTGGAGTTTATTTTGGAACAGTATCATAAAGCTACAACGGATGAAAATAAATCAAATTTAAATGATACATTGGATTATATTGTTAGAAATATGAGAAAGAAAATGATTATTGTTTTAGTTACTGATTTACAGGGGGCAAGTGAAATTTCGGAGACAAATCTGAAACGTATACAAGTGATGAATGATGTTGCTTTAATCACTATTGGAGATGTTGATATGTTTGGAGAAAATGTATACAACATGGAAAATAATGATTATTTGCCGGCATTTTTATCTACAGACGAAAAACTCAAAGAAAGACAAATTGAAAGACGGCGTTTGTTAGAAGAAAAATGTGAAGAAAAATACACGTCGTTTGGTATCCCTAGAGTTCATATTGAAGGAACGAATGAGATTGATTTGTCAATTGTAAAGTTATTTTCAAGAAAGTAGAGAGAGGAAAAAATTATGATAAATAATTCATTAATTGAAAATATTAGTGTACCATTGCAGGAGCCTTTTTCTTATTCCTTGATACCTGTTATTATTTCGGCAATTATTAGTGTACTTGGAATTATCGCAATTGTTGTTTTATACATCAAAAAACATCCGAAAAAAGCTAAAATTGTCATAAGAGAAACGACGGTTAATGAAAGAAATCAGATAAAATTGAAATATATTCAAAGGCTTAACCAGTTGTTGCAGATGGTTTCTTCGGGACAAATGGCACCCAAAATTGCATATCAGAGTTTAAGTATGTGTATCCGTGAGTTTGTATATGAAATGACAGGAATAGAAGCTCAAAAGTATACGTTACAGGATATAAAGCAACTTAGATTACCAATACTTGAGATGCTAATCTCTGAATACTATGTTCCGGAATTTTCCATGAGTGCAGAAGGAGATATTCAGCAATCAATTGAAAAAACGAGAAGGATAATTGAACAATGGATGTAAAATATAGAATAGTAATAGCGCTTGGAGTAGCGCTTTGTGTAGTATTGCTTTTCTTGAAAAAAAAGGCAAAGAAAAGTTATCTTGGAGGAAAAAAAGTAATTGGATTATCAGATTTACAACAGGATGAGTATTTTATAAGAAAAATGCAGCAGTATAATATCCTTAGATGGATAAGAAATGGAGCTGCGTTGTTAGTTATCCTATTATGTGCAGTATTAATTGCAAGACCATATACTACAGAAATAAAGCAGGAAGAAAAGTATGGTCGTGACATTATTTTATGTATGGATATGTCACTTTCTGTTATAAATTTGAATGAAGAGATTGTTCATAATTTTAGAGAAACGGTAAAACAATTGCATGGTGAGAGGGTTGGCGTAATTTTCTTCAATTGTACCAGTGTATTGATGTCTCCATTAACGGATGACTATGAATATATTGATGAAATTCTTGAGAATGCTGAAATTGGTTGTCAGACCGGGGCAAAATATTGGGATGGAGAATCACTTAGTTCTGAATTAGATGATAATGAAGAAGATTTGAAAAAATTTAACTATATTTACGATGGCACAGCGGAAGATAATGGTAATAGAGGAAGCTCTTTGATTGCTGACGGTTTGGTAAATGCAGTATATAATTTTTCAAATTTGGAAGAAAAAAGAACCAGGGTTGTGATATTTTCAACAGACAATCAGGCAGAAGGAAGTTCGTTAGTAACGTTATCTGAAGCTGCTGATATTTGCAAGGAAAATAATGTGGTTGTATATGGTGTTGGAACAAAAGGAATGGAATCGAAAAATAAAGCATCATTAGAACAATGTGTAAAAGCTACCGGTGGAGAATTATTTGTCCAAGGGGAAAGTGGAACTGTTTCAAAAATTGTTAATAATATCGAGGGCTTGTCTAAAAGTCTGATTAAGGGAAGAGAACAAAGAATTGAACGTGAGAAACCACTTATACCAACGGTAATCATGTTAATCTTTTTGTTTATGGCAATTGGACTTACTGTGTATACAGAAGGAATGAAGAAAAAGAATGTAGATAAAATCATTGCGATTGTGATGGTTTTGTTGGCAATTGTAATAGCTGTTCGACCTACATTGCCTAAAGGAAAAATTGCAAGCGATGAAAAGAAACTTGAAGCAAATGTATTTTTGGTTATGGATAGAACCGTCAGTATGGATGCCGTAGACGGAAGGAATGGTAGTCGCCTAAAGGATATGAAAGAAGATGTGGAAAATATTGTTGATAAACTGAATGGAGCAAGATTTTCTATAATCACATTTGATAATACTGCGAAGAAATTATTTCCGTGTACAGACGATTATGAAATTGTTAAAAATGCCATTTCGAACATTAGAACTGTTGATGATTTTTACGGTAAAGGATCTACGCTTAATGTTGTAAAAGATGAATTGTCTAAATCATTAAAATCACAAAAAGAACATAGCGATTATCCGACAGTTGTTTTTGTGTTATCTGATGGTGAAATAACAAACGATGAAGAGCTTACTTCTTTTAGCGACTTAGAGGAGACTATTGATTACGGTGCTGTTTTAGGGTATGGAACAAAGCAAGGCGCAGAAATGAAACATCTGTCCTACTATGATGAAAATACTTATGATACAATATATGATAAAACTAACAATTATGAAATAGCAATATCAAAACTTGATGAAGATAATTTAAATAATCTTTCATCAGATTTGGGAATTGATTATGTTCACATGGAAAAAAAGTCAGATATAAATGCTACACTTGATAATATATTGAAAAATTGTAAAGTGATAAATGAAAAAGGGGAAGTAGACGGTTCTACAGAAACTTATTATATTTTTGCAATTATTTTGTTGGGATTGATGGTTGTGTTTTATTATAGAAATCTTATGCGAAACAGTGTTAACGGTGTGAAAGAAAGGAAAAATGATATATGAGAAAAGCTAGTGTAATTATTACTGTATTAGCTTTAGTGGCTCTTATGATATTTTCAGTTGCGTATTTTTCTAATGAAGAATGGATTCGTAATTACAATGACGGAAATTATCAAAAAAATGCATATTCATTTTGGGGATTTACACAGCCTGTGGTGACTTTGTACAACGAGGGAAATGCTTGTTTCCAAACGGGACAATATGAAGCGGCTAAAACGAAATATGAGAAAGCTTTAGAGGCGGTTCATACTTCAAGGCAGGATTGTGATATTCGAATTAATCTGGCATTAGCGATGGTTGCTGGCATTGATTTGGATAACATGGATGATAAAAAGGAAATAAAAGATAAATTAGAAAAAGCAAAAGATGTAATAAAAGAAAATGGATATGCAAAAGAAGATGGAACCGGAAGCGACAAAGATGCACAAAAGCTTTTGGACGAAATAAATGTGCTTCTTAAGCAGATGGATGAGGAAAAAGAGCAGGAAAAAGAAGAAGAAAAAAAGAATGAAGAGCCGGAAGATGAGCAAAAGAAAAAAGAAAAATCAGGTGAAGAATTAAAAGAAAAGTATAGACAAATGCAAAAAGAAAGTACAGAAGCAAGAGAAAAAATGATGGAGAGTAGAGAGAGTTTTTCTAAAATTGACGAGGCTATAGATTTCGAAGGAAAGACGTGGTAAAAATATGAAGGGCTCAAAAAAATTAACAGAAGGCAATGTGGCAAAACAATTAGTATTCTTTGCTTTGCCGTATTTATGCTCCTGCTTTTTGCAGACTCTATATGGAATTGTGGATTTGGCAGTAGTGGGAGCCTATAATGGTAAAACAACCACTTCGGCTGTAGCAAACGGAAGTCAGGTAACGCATATGTTGACCGTAATTATTGCTGGACTAGTCATGGGTGTGACAGTCAGAGTAGGGCAAAATATGGGAGCAGGTGAACTGAAAAAAATAAAGAAAACATTAGGGGCATCTATTCGTGCCTTTAGTGTTTTTATGACGATTATTACCATTGTTTTAGTGGTTTTCTCTTATAATATTGTTTTACTTGTGCAAATTCCAAAAGAAGCAGTGCAGGAAACTTGGTATTATTTATTGATTTGTTTTATCGGTGTTCCTTTTATTGTCATATACAACTACATTAGCGGCGTGTTTCGAGGAATGGGAGATTCCAAACGTCCTATGTTGTTTGTTATGGTTGCGTGCGGAATAAATGTGGTTTTAGATTTCGCACTTGTTGGCGGATTAGGTTTGGGAGCCGTAGGAGCAGCCCTTGCAACTGTTTTGGGACAGGCAGTGAGTGTGCTGATTTCTATTATTGCTTTTTTAAAACATCCGGTTTTGGGAAAATTAAAGAAAGAAGACATTGTAAAAGACAAAGAGGAAAATGGCTTCATTTGGAAAGTTGGCATTCCAATTTCTATGCAGGATGGGTTTATTCAGATTGCTTTTATAAGTATATCTGTCATTGCAAATTGGCGAGGTCTGGATACAAGTGCAGCGGTTGGTATTGTAGAAAAAATCATTGGATTTTTGTTTTTGGTGCCATCTGCGTATTTAGCTGCCATTTCTGCGTTTACGGCGCAAAATGCTGGTGCAGGAAAAATAGAAAGAGCAAGAAAAGCCCTTGCAATCGGTATTTGTATTACGGTAGGCTGGGGTGTAATCTGTACAATTTTTGGACAGATGTTCCCTGAATATTTTGTAGGTATGTTTACGAAAGATTCTGATGTTAGAATGCTTGGTGCAGGGTAT
>CADBNB010000205.1 GCA_902795895.1 uncultured Lachnospiraceae bacterium
AGAAAGTCCTGAACAACAGATTCCATAAAACTGTATGCCCTTGGCACCAGCTTTCTTTGCCATCTCCTGAAATTTTTCACTATATCCCGCTTTTACAATTTCCTTTACAAGGACAGGCAAATGTCCATGTACTGCAATATTTACATATCCTTTTTTTAATGCTCCAATATTTATTTTTGAAGTCACACGGTCTCCAACTCCAAGAAGAGAATCCGTAGCAATGGATGTTGAAACCACACCACTAAAGGTAAATACCAGACCACATCGTAAAAACTGCTGCATGATACTTTTCCAGTCTCCATCCGTAGCACAACCGCTCTTGTGATATGCCTCAAACACTTCGTGATATGCGCTGATTGGAAGAATGTCCATCTTCTCCCAAGTCTCCTGACGTTCTTTCGGAGCACATGCCTTGATGGTTTTATAGGTATCAGGCTCTGTTCTTGACAAATCTTCCAACAACACATCTGCTAAATCAATGGCAATGTTTTTTAGCTGACGGTTCTTTGTCTTAATACCAAAGGCTTCTGCCATGGCACGGACTTTATATTCGCCTACAATTGGAATATCCATTTTCCCCTGAGCTGCCCATTTCAACATCAAAATTACTTCTCTGGCATGCATACCGTGTTGAGCTGCACCTGCTGCTGCACCACGAAGCAGATTTCGCGCAACAATCAAATCTGCATCTGCTCCACACACACCTTTTGGCGATTTTGGAGTAATCTTACATGGTCCCATATTACAAATCCTGCAACATGTTCCGCATAGTCCAAAACTACACTGTGGTTTCTGGGCATCAAAACGGTCAAAAGCTGTATCATGACCAATCTGCTCCATATGTAATAACATCTCGCGAACCGCCGGGTCCGGAACATTATCAAGAACATCCTGCTTTGAAGGAAATGTCTTTCTATACTCAGCAACTGCCTTCATATAATCATCCGTAAACTCACCATGGGTATGTTCGTATTCATTTCCATTCTCATCCACATGGGTATGTGTACCGCTTACCGGCACCAAAACCTTTGGAATACCATTTTTATCAAAACCAATAATAGCCCTGTGATTATGTGGTTCAATCTTTAACGGATCTTTTGTGTCATGTTGGTGGTCGTGATGATGGCCATGATGTTCATCATGTGCATGGTGTCCTCCATGACTGTGACAGTGCGCATGCTCTTCTTCCTGTGTATGTTTACTATTTGTTTTCTTCTTATTTTTCTCGCTCATATTTATCACCTTTTCCGATATATTTAGTATGATATAAATAATATATTATATCCTATCGGATTTGTCAAGAATATTTTTATATTTTCCTATCTGATTTATTGGAAATAGATTATAGCATCCTCGCGGAGCGTTTTTTATGTAATAGGAAATTGCATCGCAATTTCCTATTACATAAAAAAAGTCGCAACACTGATACCTACAATGTTGCAACTTTATTTTTTTAATAGCTGTCACACTATCCAATCTTTTTAAACATTTCACTACCTTTTGTTCTTAACCACTGTATCATGCATACATCCAAAGCAAACACAACAAGTGTACATCCGCCAAGATAGATTTCTCCTCTGACAAACTCACCAAGCCATGCCATATACAGAATAATAATTCCGATAGAAAGGAACATACCTGCAAGCATTGACACTAAAACTACCATATTTTGCTTCACAGCTGCAATTTCCGTTGTCCAATTAAGATTTGGAAAAAACAAATTGGCAATCAGTCCAAAGCAGGCTGTAAATAAAACATAAAGCAATGGTAAGACTATCATCCAAACACCAATCATAATATTCGGTTTTACTACTATGATTGCGCTGATGCAACAAAGTAGCACTGGCACCATCGTTAAAGACAAATGCACTTTTAATTTTGCCCATAATACCTGCCATGGTTTTACCGGCAAGGATTGTGGTATCCAGATATTTTTTCCTTCCAATGTAATGGACGGCGCTGTAATGTCGTTCATTCCAGCTATACTACAAAGTGCCAGACAGAAAAGCACAGGAATAATCCCAGCTTCATCTTTAAACAGCTTATTCATAACCACAATCACTGATGGTCCCTTTATAAGCATAGCTCCTGCTGCCACTACAATCATAACAGTTCCCAGTCCGCAATTTAACATATAGTTGGCACTGCTTGTAAAACGCTTCATTTCCTTTGCAAACAAAGCCTGGGATACTGTTTTTCCTTTGATTTCTTTACGTTTGTACTTAACTTTAACCGTTCCACCCTGACTTGTGGCAATTGTCAAAAAGGATTTCGACATAACTACAATCGTCACACAAACCAACAAAACAGCTAGAACCGTACAAACGAGTAATGCAATCAAATCCCCGGCACCTGCTGTTCCAATATAATAAAGCGGATATGCCACACCTTTTATCTTTTCGCCATAAACCATACTTTTTATTGCTACTTGATTTAGCACTTCACTTGCACGGAAATAGACAAAATAATAGAGTCCCATAAACACTAAGGATATGATGACCGTTACAAAACTTCTGTTTTTTAATTTTGTAGCAATCTTTGCAACAAGCCATCCTAGCATACAGGAAAGCACAAGAATAAACAGTGATACTATAATATATAAACTAATAGCACAAAGAATTGGAATTACACCAGGTTTTGCTTCAATTCCATAAACAATGATTCCCGGTATCATAACAGTACCGCTAAACATTGCCCCAAGGACGTAAACGCCTGATAATCTTGCCAGCACAATATCCTTTGGTTCTATCGGTAACGATAGCAGCAAATCATTGTCTTTTGCCTGATACAAACTACTAAATGTATTGAACACACTACCAAAGATACCAAATGCTAATGCAACAGATGCAAAAATAGTCATATACATCCAGTCCATCCCAACCTTATGTAGTGGAACACACAAAGAATCCCCCATGTATGCAAACATTCCACCAAGACATCCGACCAACAAAACTACATAAGCCAAAATAGCAACAATCGTGGAAATCATGGAACGTTTCTTACCATTCTTTCGATTTCGGAAAAAACTGCTATACATTTGAAAAATTTGCTTTTTAATCAAAATTTTTAGCATTCTTCTCCCTCCATTTCAAGAAATACATCTTCCAATGAAGTATCACCCTTTACTTCTTCCATAGTTCCAGATTTCACCAACTGTCCATCCTTTATGATTGCCACTTTGTCGCAAAGTTTTTCTGCTACTTCCAAAACATGAGTAGAAAAGAAAATAGCACCGCCCTTATCACAAAATTCTCGCATCATTTCTTTTAACTTATGGGAAGCCTTTGGATCCAAACCAACAAACGGCTCATCCATAATAATTAACTTTGGTTCATGAATCCATGCAGAAATAATGGCAAGTTTCTGTTTCATACCGTGAGAATAAGCTGAAATCGCCTGTCCCAAATCATCTGTTAATTCAAAGATATCTGCATACTTATGAATACGCTCGCTTCGAATCTTAGGCTCAACCTGAAACACATCGCCGATAAAATTTAAATACTGAATTCCGGTCATAAACTCATACAAGTCCGGATTATCCGGAATATAGGCAATTTTTTGTTTGCATGAAATTGCATCATCTTTTACAGAAACACCATCTACCATGATTTTACCTTCGTCAAATTGCAAAATACCGGCACAGGCTTTAATGGTTGTGGTCTTTCCTGCTCCGTTATGACCAATAAATCCATAAATTTCGCCACTTTTGATATGTAGCGACAAATTATCAACTGCTTTTTTCTCCCCATAACTTTTTGTGTAATTTTCAATAACTAACATATGCCTCTCCTTTTCATCTGTTCAAATCTAGTTTTTGGCTAATCTGCTTCTACAAACAGTTTTGTCTTAATTTTCTCAAAACGGTATTTCTGAATCGTCTTTGGATATTTTACGTGGTCCACCTCACTGATAAACATTTCATACGGACGAGCGCATGTCTTAAAGGGTGGATATAATCCCTGATAGATTACCAACTTTTCTCCCGTCTCTGTATGACTGGCAAAAGCTAAAATCTTATACAAATACTCAGAACTGTCTTTTGACACCCACTCCCTTTTGAAATGTTTCACAATGTCTCCCACCTGAAATCTTCTCTCTGATTCTGAAACTTCTGCTTCTTCCAAATTTTCCTCATGTGTTACTTCATCCTCCACAAATTCATATTCATCCTTGTCCAAAGAAACCAAAATTCCCAATGGATTTTTGACATGAACACCACCGTACCAGGTGCCATCCACCTCTAAAATATCTCCCACCTGATAATCACTGGATAATTGATCATTTTTCTTTACTACTCGAATTCTTTTTTTATCTGCCATAATCCTAACCTCCCTCTTTTCATTATGTTCTCTACGAAAAACACTTTTAATCTTCTTTTTCCTCACTAAAAGTTTCCTCATCATAAGTATCCAGAAAATGATGTTTTTCACCTTTTGTTTTATAAGCAATGATTGTGCTTAGATTCACATTTTCCACACTTCTGAAAATGTTTTTCTCCACATTTGGATTTGTTTCCTTTAATGTCTTAATAAGACGCTTCACTTCCAAACGTTTTGACTTACTCTCCTCTGTATTACAGGTAGTACAGGTTTCTGTAAACTTACATGCACATTGAATGAAATCAAGGCCATTAAAATCTCTCCAGGTCTTAATATCGTCTTCTCTCACCAAATAAAGTGGGCGAATAAGCTCCATTCCCTCAAAGTTTGTACTGTGGAGTTTCGGCATCATGGTCTGTACCTGGGCACCATAAAGCATTCCCATAAGAATTGTCTCGATTACGTCATCAAAATGATGTCCCAATGCAATCTTATTACAGCCCATTTCTTTTGCATAACTATATAAATGCCCTCTTCTCATCCTTGCACAAAGATAGCATGGCGAGTTTTCAATATCAAATACCGCATCAAAAATATCTGATTCGCGAATCTCAATTGGAATATTTAACTTTTTGGCATTTTCCTCAATCTTTTTTCGATTGATTTCATTGTATCCGGGATCCATCACTAAAAATTTCACATCAAAATCAAATTTATTATGACGTTTTAATTCCTGAAAACATTTTGCCATCAGCATAGAATCTTTACCGCCTGAAATACAAACCGCAATTTTATCTCCTTCTTTTACCATATCGTATTGATTGATTGCCTTTACAAACTTACACCAGATGGATTTACGGTATCTTTTTTGTATACTTTTTTCTACTTCTTTATAAAACTCTGGCGCCGGTTTACTCATCTCGTGCAAAAGCCACGCATCATAACCACCTGCAATGCTATATGATTCATAACCTTTTTCACGAAGTTTCTTTACCAAAGAAAGACTATGTTCTCCTCTTTTACAACAAATGAGAACTTTCATTTTTTTCTTTCCTTTCAGGTAAGAAATCACCTGTTCTTGGTCCATTTGTTCAAATCCCGGCATTCTTCCATGAAGATACTCTTCTTTCGAACGAATATCAAACATACGATATTCCGGTTTGTTTAATGTTTCAAATTCCTGTACAGATATTTCCATTTAAAAAACCATCCTATTCCTTCTAAATCTTTGATGCGATTACACTTTAATCCTGCAAATATTCGTTTGTAAATCCAAAATTCGTTAAGTCTTTTTCGCACAATCCATTATTGTACAACCAAGTATAAAACTTATTCCAGCGCACTTCATCAATAAAGCCCCAATTCTTTGCATCATCAATATAATGAGCCGACTCAAATTTCTGGCTTTGATTTACAAACACTTCTTCTCCTTTTAGAGTGCCCGTAGTATCGCCTTCTATTAGTATTTTTGCAGCATCTTCCGGATAATTGGCAGCATACTCATATCCTTTTGATGTAGCTTTCATAAATTTTTTTGCAATGTCAGGCATTTCTCTCAAAAATTTATCATTGGCAACAATAACCGGAGAATAATAATCTAAAACAGAATCATAATCTCTAAAGCGGAAAAAATCAACCGCAATGTTATTTACATCTGCTTTTGTTTTTCCCCAACCTTCAAACGCCCAGATTGCATCTGTCTTTTTTTCGGCTAATGCTTCAACTTCATTTGTAATATCATTTGCAAGCAAATTTACTTTCGAAAAATCTCCACCATCTCGCTCAACAATATTTTCCAAAATTGTACATTCAATAGGTAATCCCCATGTTGAATAATTTTTATTCATAAGTCCCTTTGGAGTATCTATTCCATCTCCTTTTCTCGAAAGGATTCCTAAAGTATTATGTTGTATAATCGCCGCAACTGCAGTAATTCCAAGAGGACTATCCTGTGTCCAATCATTCACTAATGTATCCTGCGAAGCAATTGCAAATTGTGCCTGTCCCGCGGAACACATAAGCTCAGCACCGTTTTCCGGTGGCTGGACAATTTCTACTTCAAATCCTGCTTCTTCATAAAAACCTTTCGCCTGTGCAACATAAATTCCTGAATGATGTGTGTTCGGTGTCCAATCCAAACAAAAAGTTATCTTTTTCAATGTTTTTGGTTCTGTTGTTTTCTTTGCAACGTTCTTCTTATCCCCACACGCCACAAGTAATACAGCCATACAGACTGCTAAACAACTGCATATTAATTTTTTCATTGTTCTTTCTCCTTTAACCATTTTTCCCCTATCATCATAAATCATTTCATATTTTCATTTTATTACATTCATCAAAATTATTATCCAAGTCAAATTTTGCCCACAAAACATAATTAAGAG
>CADBNB010000206.1 GCA_902795895.1 uncultured Lachnospiraceae bacterium
GTAATAGGAAATTGCGATGTGAGGATGCGCAGACCGCGGAGATGGAGTTAATTGCTGCGCAATACCGCGGTCGCGCTAGAGTTTTGCAAGCAAAACTCTTTGTTCGTGCCAATTTGGTATATACAAATATTAATCCTAATTAGGTTATCTGAAAATCCTGAAGTTTTGTCCAGGTCATGGCATGTCCTTTTGAGTTTCTCTTGATAAAGTACAGTGCCTGATCTGCATTGTTTAAAGCTTTCTCAAGGTCATCCCTTGTGGAACCGGTGTACTGGGTAATACCGATGGAACAAGACAATTTTTGATTGTCCGGAACCGAAATCGGATGACCGATGCGTCCTTCTAACGCATCCAAACATCCATCCCCAATTTTTTGGTAGATTTCTCTTGCGATTTCCTGACCTTGGAATTCCGTCTTGTTTGGCAATACCATGACAAATTCATCTCCACCGTAACGGATGGCAAATCCATCCTCACCAATAAGACTTGTAAAAATTTTAGTGAAATGCACAAGTACAAAGTCTCCTACATCATGACCAAAGGTATCATTGTAATATTTGAAGTTATCAAGGTCAATGTACAATACAAGAATTGGTGAATCTTTATATTGTGCAAGTTCATTTTTAAGAATGAAACTAAGTCCATGACGGTTGTATAAGCCTGTCAGATAGTCTGTCATAGACACTTTTTCCAGTTCTTCATTCATTTCCCTAATCAATTGATTTGCTGTAATTTGCCTGATGGCATCGATTAACTGGCTATAAGCAAATTTTAATGTCACAAGGTTTTCGTCTGTCAGCAATACACGGTTTCCGGTAAAGTTTCGCTGGGCATTTACGTGGGACAGCATAACATATTGTGTCTTTCCATCGGAAATCGGTATGCCAAGCATAGTAACGATACGGTTTATATCGAAAGGTTCAATGATAGGCATGAACTGATTGAAATTTTTGTCTGTTCTGTTTGTGAGAATACCTCGCTTGTACTGCTCAAAAAATGAGAAAATATCTTGCATCTTTTCATCTGACAAAGTGATATCGCTATTATTATAAAGTGTCGTATAATTGTCATCACGATGTCTAAGAATCATAACATCGCAAAGATTATAGCTGTTTTGCATAATGTTAACCGCATTTTCCAACAGTCTGGAAATATTGTTGTCCGAACGATTAAGGTTGTCCTGCCAAATGGTCAGGAAAGCAATATCTTTTTCGCGATATTTTAGCTTGTTTTGTGTACCTGCGTAATTTGCAAGATTTAGTAACTTGTCAAACCATAAATCCGGTTCATTAAAAGGAACCACGACCCTGCGAGGTGTAACACCTGCTGCAAGAGCAGTAAGTTTTTCGGCACACTGAATAAAGCCGTGTTTTTTATAATAGGTGATTGCCTTGTCAAATAACTGTTGTCTCTTTTCCGTTTCTCCGAGTGTTTCATATACACTTGCCTGTGTGATGGTATATAGAGAGTAGGTATAAAAAATCGTACCAGGAAGCAGCCATAAAAATTTGTAAGAAACATCCAATGATTTTTGGCATGCTTCTAAATTGCCTTCCTGCTGGTAAAGAATAGCTCTTATGTAGTGATAGAGGAATAATTCCTCCTCCCAGTAGCGATATTCAGTGTTGTCCTTGCTGTGGGTAAACTGGTTCATATAAACATCCATCATTCCTAGGTAGTGATGCGTGTTATAATAGTCACCTAAATGGAAGTAACTGACAGCAAGCATAGCGTATAGTTTTGCTGTGTTACAAACCATAATATTTTGATATCCCAGTGCAGAGAGCATCTTAAGAAGCGTTTCTACGCATGGAATTACAGTTTCGTAATCTTCAATTACAAAATAATTCATGCAAATATTATACAGGGCATCCATTGTGTCGTCGGCTTTTCCTTCGTCAGCGAGGTTATGTAATGCTTCACGGAAATACTGGTCTGCCTTTGTATAGTTTTCAAGAATGATACAGTTGTATCCAATACCAAGAAACATATGAGCCTGTAATGTTTTATCATCGCTGTTTACGGTTTCAATACGTTTCTTGTGCATCTGATAAACATATTCGTGATATCCTGCATCGGAGTATACGATAATATTTTTCATGTATGCGGACATGAGGAAATCATTGTTTCCGAGAGATTTTGCAATCTGTACACCTTTTGTAAAGTAGTAGGAATTCTCCTGACCGGTAGCAATCTTTGTGATACTTTCTTCGTCATTTTCAAATCCCATGGTGTAAAGGTAAGCCAAATGGTTCAGAAAATGATATTTCATACATTGCTCTAACAATTCTGTCTGGATTGGGATTCTAAAATCGCATAGGAATAAATCTTTCCATCCGCCAAACTGTGCCATGCAGAACAAAAGATTTGCCTTAAACAAAAGGAAGTCATCCTGTAAATCTGCAGCAATGGAAACACAATGCTGGTAGGAATTGTTGATAATGTCCATATGTCCCGAACTCATCTGTGTATAGATAGACAGGTAATGATATTGATATTCAACCAAAGGATCCGTCTGGAAAGTATTAAGGTTCGTAATCAATTTACAAGCCATAATTGCGCGATCCGTGTCTTCCATAGCAAGACTAAGATGAACGTACAGCGAAAGTATCTTAAAACAATCTTCGGAAGGTAACAATGATAAATTATGTTCTAATTTGCTATAAATATCTGAAATATAGTATTTTGCATCTTCCATAACAAAGCACTGAATCATGTTTGTAAGTTTTGTTATGTTTTGCTGTGCATCGGTAGTCTGAAATACGAATTCATCTGTAGACGTCATTGTGACGTCAGTAGTAAATTGTCCCCATTCGTAAAGCATGGAAAAATCTTTCATAAACTCTAAAAGTTCATGCCATGCTTTTAACAGATATTTTTTCTGATAGTAGCTATCATTAAAAACTACGATAAAATGTAAGCGTGGTATCTGTTTTTTTAGAATGGAAAGTAAAATCTGAATGCTTGACAGTGGAGCTAAGTGGAAAGAATTAAGCAGTAATACAAGTGGATGATTGGATGCCACATGCTCCAATATATTTATGATATCTGTCTGAAAACAACTCTTTTCAAACCCAATCTCCTGATACATCACATCTTCCGTTCTCACACATATGCCGGTTGTGATATAGCTGGCAAGGGGTTCGATGTGAAGTGAGTATACAGCGCATTCTTTCAGAAAATCCTCCGGAGAATGGGTGTCTTTATAAAAGTCATAATAAAAACGGCGAATCCAATCCAAAAATGGTTCGAAAGCCTGACACATCTGGGAACTTTCGTACTCGTGGTACAGGCAGGTAGCCGGACTGGCAGCCGAAATTAATGGAAGAAAATCCGTCTTTGTTAATTCGTGTTTATTATAATGTTTTATAAATAAGGCTGGCTTAGATAAATCGACAACAAATTTTTGAATCATATCACGGATATAATTTCTTTGTTCCATATAACCAAGCCTCCTTTGTTTTTCTTATTAATAAAATAATAGGATAAAAATGTAAACCTACTTTAAAACATTTTAACATAAAAGTAAAAAATCGTAAACAAAAATTATGATTAAATGGCGACTCGAAAATAGGGAAAACATTTCTTTAAAAGTTTCGTTTGTTCTGCCTGAAAAGAGGTAAGTATGAGGGATGAATAGGAAAAGACAGTGGAAATATGACTGTGTAAGGAAGTCTACGAGAGAACATTAATGAAAAAAGGTAGAAATTAGTTGGAAAATTGTGTATACTGAAAGGTGGTTGTGCCAAAAAATGTGGGATAATCAATAGATTATGAGTGGGAGCACTCAATTTAGAATGTTTTCTTGGAGTCTTTTTTTGCAAGAATTCCGGGAGAACATTAAATAAGAAAGGATGAGGACTAAGTATGTATGGTTCATTAGGAGGAAATATAGCAGGTATTTTGTATTTCTTTGCGTATCAGGTGTTAGGAATATTTTTTGCAGGCTTGTTTCTAAAGAAAGAAAAGAAAGAGTTTCAATTACTAATCGGAAGTATTTTAGGAACCGTTGCGCTACACTGGTTACCAACGTTGACATCTTTGTTTATGGAATTTACCGTTGCCAGTCACATAGCAGCACTTGCAATTTTTGTAGTGTTATTCGGTGTTGTTATGTTTGTGAAACCTGTGAAGAAACAGGTGATTGGTGAGGATGTAAAGGGAGATGGAATTATTGTAAGTTTCAAATCCTTTGGCTTAGCAATCAAAGAAGCACCGGTATTTTGGTCAATGCTTGTTGTTATGTTTTTATTCTTCTGTGGATTGTTATTTTCACACACCATTCCTATGGGTGAAAATGGAGAAATCCGTACCGGACAGTGTACATATGGTGATATGAACATGCACTTGGGATTTATCACAAGTATTACACAGCAAAAGACATTTCCACCGGATTATTCGATTTTGCCGGGGACAAAACTTGCATATCCATTTTTATGTGATAGTATTTCTTCAAGCGTATATGCGTTTGGCTCATCTTTGCGTGTTGCATACATGCTTCCAATGATGCTTGCCATGTTACAGGTATTACTAGGATTTTACTGCTTGGCAAAAGTGGTGTTAGACAGTAAAGCAAAGGCAGCATTTGCCTGGATTTGCTTCTTCCTAAATGGTGGATTTGGATTTGTTTATTTTATTGACCTTCTTGGAAAGGACAAAGAAAAATTTAACGGTATTTTTACCGGATTTTATACAACACCAACTAACTTAATTGACAATAACGTTCGTTGGTCAAATGTAATTGCAGATATGGTATTGCCACAGAGAGCGACTATGTTTGGATGGGCAGTATTGTTTGGAACGTTAGCTTTGTTATACAGAGCAATACAGGATAAAAATACAAGATATTTTGTGTTAGTAGCCATCTTCGGCGGGGCACTTCCTTTGATCCATACACATTCCTTCCTTGCACTTGCTATGGTGTGCGTAGTGTGGGTTACGGGATATATATATGAACTTGCAGGTGGAAATATGGATGAGCCAAACAAGGTGGGAGGATATCTCGTTCCTGCCGGACTTATTCTGTTAAGTGTATTGCAGGCTAATCAGTCATTTAAGGACAATATCGGAAAAACAGGTATGATGATTGCCGGATTGATTGTAGCAGCTGCTGTAGTAGTTATATTGTTCTATTTGTGGAAAGCGGTTTCACAAAATAAATTTAAGGAAATTCTTTCTACCTGGGGAGTAATGTTAGTTATTGTATTGATATTAGCATTGCCACAGTTACTGAACTGGACATTTAAACAGGTAGGAGAGGGCGAGTCTCTTCGGGGCTTATTTAACTGGGCAAATGAAAATAATGATCAGTATGTATGGTTCTATATTAAAAATATTGGTCTTACGGCTATTTTAGCAGTGCCTGCATTGGTTTACGCTACCAAGAGAAAATTCTTCATGGCAGCACCGGCTCTCTTTATTTGGGCAATTGCAGAATTTATGGTATTCCAGCCAAATGAATATGATAACAATAAATTGTTATATATCGGATATGCATTGCTTGTTATTTTAGTTGCAGATTATCTTGGAGATATTTTTGTAAAGATTAAACAAAATAAAAAGATAGGAAGTTACGTTCTTGCAGCGGTTGTACTTGTATTGTGTACAACATCCGGAATTTTAACACTCGGAAGAGAATGGGTATCCGGAGAAGAGTATGAGTTGTACGGAACAAGTCAGGTAAAACTTTGCGAGTTTATTGAAGAAAATACAGATCCCAAAGCAGTTATTCTTACCAATGAAAGACATAACAATGCAGTGGCATCCCTTACAGGACGAAACATTGTCTGCGGTTCGGATAGTTTCCTTTACTATCACGGCTTGAACTATAGTCAGCAAAGAAGTGATCAGGGTACCATGTACACTACACCTAATTTGGAATTGTTCAAGCAATACAATGTATCTTATGTATTAATCGGACCTGACGAAAGAAATTCATATACGGTAGATGAAGCTGCCATTCAGTCTATGAGTGATCTTGTGTTTAGTGACAATGATGTGCAGTTGTATAAAGTGAGATATTAATCAAAAAACGAGTAGGTGGTTTATGTCACCTACTCGTTTTTTGATTGCTGCGCAATACCGCGGTCGCGCTAGAGTTTTGCAAGCAAAACTGTTTGTTCATTATAAGCATTTGTTCTTATGATACCCAAGTCATATTGGTTGCGATTGATCCAACTAAGTTAATTCCCATTCCAAGAGCGCATAATGCGTAGTGAAGAAAATAAGTGCAATCTTCGACAGTTTCTTGTTCTGGTTCGGTAACAAGCAATTCAGCCTGTTCGTCCACTGATGTATCTGAAAGAATATTTGTGTCGTTGCTTTCAGAAATATCTTCTGTTACAGAAGTTTCTGACGTAGCATTTGCGATTTCTTCATTACTATCTGCAACACAGTCTTTTGAAGTATCTGTTTTTACTACTTTTACCAACGGCTTAAATAATGGTTTGCCATAGGCAAGCATCAATGTCAGAAAATAAACAAATGGCAAACAATCATTGATATAACGGTGTCCGAAGTGGAAACCTCCCATTGTTTCGTGAGAACATAACGCAATAATATGAACAATTACAAGAACCGGAGTTGAAAGGAATAAAATCCAGTCTACTTTTTTTCTTGTAAAAATGGTTCGTGCTAAGTAAATCAGATAAGATACAAACAAAGGAGAAATCAGGAATATATTGTTTCCGTTAAATGCGTAAAAATGAAGAGTTCCATTTTCCTGTTTCTCAGGCAGACGAAATAGTGTCGGTATATTTTGCGTAATGTATGAAAATTTAAACTGTCTTGTATCTCCACGATTAAATTCCGGTAAATAGGTGTGTCCAAATTCAGCAATGTTTCCGAAACGAGCGTAGTTAAGTATCATGTAGGAAAGGGCAACTAGTAAAACTGGAAATGCCCAGTAAAAACGGGATTTAACCATTTGTAGAAAATTCTTTTCCGGTTCCTTCTCTTTTAGGTTTCGATACAACAAGTAGACAAGGATTGGAAAATAAATTACCTGTAATGGCCGACATCCAATGGCACAACCCCAGAAGAATAAGCTGTGACCGCCTTTTCCTTTTAATGCGTAGAAAATGGCAAGAAGGGAAAAAGTAAGAGCACAGCTTTGGGCAATAAACCAAACGCCGGCATCTAATGTATCATAAAGTACATTGGTTCCTAAATATAAAAAGCATGTCCAAAATACAGCTTTTGCTCCGGTTCCAAGAAAATGCCATGCAATACGAAGTGCATAAAAAGCACCAAGCAACATGATGAAAAATGCAATCCATCCTTCCGGCACGTTGTCGCCGTAAAGGTAAGCAAAAGGTAAAAGAATATAGGATGGTAATGGTGGAAAACTTACAAAGTATTTCCCTTTGTAAATTGCCAGTTCCAAATATTCAATATTGTATCCTAAGTCCAAATGACCGTCTAACCAGGCTTTTGCCTGCAGTAAATAAGAATTATATGGATTTGGGCTCCATGGCCATTTGCCATTGAAAGCACCAACCACAAAATGTACCGCAATAACAATTAATAGTACAGATAAAACGTCGGTAATCTTTTGTTTTTTAGAAGATATGGTTTTCAAAATATTTCCCCCTTATAGTACCTGATGTTTCGTTAAGTATGCGTATAGGATTACTCCAAATAAAACACCACTTGTAGTTATGAGTAAATGATGTGTATTTTCCTTCTTTTCGGTATAAATGGCAGTTGCCAAAAACATTGGAAAACATACACTCATATATCGGCCACTGCTCAAAAGCCATGATGGCATGTAATTCATGATTACATAAAAAACAAAGAGCAGAAAATACTTGGCATGCATTTTGCGAACACTGTAAACCATGAGGAAACAGCAGATGAAAAAGATAACGATTGGAACAAAACCTGCAAAAATCCATGATTCATCTGTTAAATGTTCCGGTCCAAAGGTACGATTCCAAATATCGGTAACATTTTTACCAAAGTATGTAGCTTCCTGATACCAAATCAATTTCTGGTAGTACAAAAACTTGAAAGGATCTCCAGTTACTATTTTATTGATAATTAAATAGATAACAAAACCTAATCCCATAAAAGGAATGAAAATGGCTTTGGTAAATACCGATTTAGAAAGTGCTTTCCAGTCTTTATCCATGATTTTTTTGATTGGTTGTTCGGTTTCTAACCATTCCACACCGGCAACAATCATCATAAGGAAGCCCTGCATACGGGAAAGACCACAAAAAATTCCTGCTATTGTTGCAAGACACCAATTGTGCTTCTTCGTGTAGTAAAAGCACATGGCTGCTGTCATAAAGAAAGTACATTCCGGCATAACAGCACCATAAAACAGGGAAAATGGAAAAATCGTTAAATAAATTAATGTATTTTTCGCAATTTTCTTTCCGTAATCTAAGGATAATGCACCGAACATATAGCAGCATCCTACAGTGTAACATACAGTACTTGCAATCATTCCTGCAAGGGTAGGTTCCTTTACAAATTGGTAAAAGAATTTTAAAATCCATGCATACAATGGGAAAAATACCAATGTGGAATAAAGTGCTTCGCCGTTGACATTTTCGGTGTAACCTGAGTAACCAAGAAGTGCGATACGTTCATAATTGTTTGAATCCCATCTTAGCCATTCACCGATGAAAGTACCAGGATCAATGATAACATCATCTTCCATATAAAAACGCATGGCAACAAATCCAATGATGTATACGCAGATACGAAAAGCTACTGCATATCCCGCAATTTTCAGGTAATCTTTTTTCGTTGCGGTATAACTTTTGTATTGTAGTTTTTCTGTGGATAGTATTTTTTGAATTAAGTTAGGTTTCTCAGTGGGTGCGACTTTGATGTTGGCAGATGTTGCAAACATACGAATAGCGCAGATAATACAAACTCCCCATACCAAAAGAGAAACTGCTATGTTTAGTAACATGAAAAATCCTCCGTTCTTTAGTTAATGTTCTCTCGGAGACTTTTTATACAAGAATTTCGAGAGAACATAGTTAATATACTCAACCAAAATAATTCTAACATTATAAAAGGGTACTGTCAAAGAAAATGAGCAGTTATTCGCTCTTTGCCTGTTCCAAAAGATTGGAAATGGAATCAAGAAGCATACCCTGGGTATATTTATTTTCTGATTCGCCGGAGATTTCTGAGACTGGCACATTGTTTTGCAACTGTTTCTCGATATCCTTTAAGGTGGAATCAAGCAATGGATACATAGCGGATACACTTTCGTTCAGGTTGCGAAAAGTTACGGAATTTACATGGTTTTCATCTACTGCAATTTCTAAATTTAAGGGTGTTTTGTTTAATTCAATCTGACAACTGTAGACACCGGGGGTATATTTGGCTGCTTCCTGTTTTACTTCATGCTTTGTTCCGTGAAACATAAGAAACATTAGTAAAAGGAAGAATAAGATGAGCCCTAAAAGCAAACCGGTATAGATTAATTCTTTTTTTGATAAGACAATTATTTTAGTGTTTGACAAAATAGTAACCTCCTTTGATTTAAAATGTTCTCTCGGAATCTCCTTTATTCAATAATTTCGGCTATATTTTCCTTGAATGTTCTCCATTTCCTCGTCGTACACACCGTGTACGCACTGCGGGAATGTCGTTATCCAAGACAAATCTATCTCGAAATTCTTGTATAAAAAGACTCCGAGAGAACATGAAATGTTCTCTTGGAATCTCCTTAATACCATAATTCCGGGAAAACATTTGCTTATAGTATTTTATGTGCGGGGGAGAAGAAAAATGATATATCAAATTTACCAAATAGATATGGATTTGCGAAAAGTCATATTGTGCATTGTGTAGCTTAAAAAAAAAATCATTAGGTCTTATTTCCTAATAGTTAAAATGTGAAAAATGACTTGACAACTTTGGAAGGCATGATGTTTTGTGGATTTGAATGAAAAAAAGCAAAAATACAATATATTGTGTTTTTATGCAAATTGAAACACAATATTTAGTGGACAGTCAGAAATGACTATGTTATAATTGGTACAAAGCTAGGGCGAAAGACCTACAGGAAAGTGATTTAGAAAGAGAAGAAAGGAAGCGGAGTAATGCAAGTAATAAAGAGGGATGGGAAAATAGTAGAGTATGATAGAAATAAAATCATCGTTGCTATAAGAAAGGCAAATGTTGAGGTTGACGAGATAGAACGTGTTTCTAATGGCGATATTGAGGGAATTGTTGCTTCTATTGAAGGAAAAAAGAGAGATAAGATGCAGGTGGAAGAAATCCAGGATATTATCGAGCAAAAACTTATGGCTGCCGGTAAATTCAACCTTGCAAAGACCTATATTGTATACCGTTATTCAAGAGAGCTTGTTCGTAAGGCAAATACCACAGATAACTCTATTATGAGCCTTATCCGTAACAGCAATAAGGATGTTATGGAGGAAAACTCAAATAAGAATGCGGTAATCGCTTCCACACAGCGTGATTTGATCGCAGGAGAAGTATCAAAGGATTTAACAAAGAGAATGTTACTTCCTGAAAAGATTGCAAAAGCTCATGAGGAGGGAATTTTGCATTTCCACGACTCGGATTATTTCTTGCAGTCAATCTTTAACTGCTGTTTGATTAATATTGAGGATATGCTTGAAAATGGTACAGTGATGAACGGAAAACTTATCGAGTCACCAAAGAGTTTTCAGGTAGCATGTACTGTTATGACACAGATTATTTCTGCGGTTGCCAGCAGTCAGTATGGTGGACAGACAGTAGACATCAAGCACCTTGGAAAGTATTTGAGAAAGAGCTATGACAAATATCACAAGCATTATCAGGAAAAGTATGCCGGTAAAATTGATCCGGAATTGATTGATCAGTTTGTAGATGACCGTTTGCGTGATGAGCTTAAGTCTGGTGTTCAGACCATCCAGTATCAGATTAACACATTGATGACAACAAACGGACAGTCTCCATTTGTTACATTGTTCTTAAATCTTCAGGAGGGAGATCCTTACATCAAAGAAAACGCTATGATTATTGAGGAAATTCTTCGTCAGCGTCTGGAAGGTATTAAGAACGAGAAGGGTGTTTATGTGACACCTGCATTCCCTAAACTTGTGTATGTTCTTGATGAGCATAACTGCTTAAAGGGTGGAGAGTACGATTATATTACAAAACTTGCGGTAAAATGTTCTGCAAAACGTATGTATCCGGATTACATTTCTGCAAAGAAGATGCGTGAAAATTACGAAGGAAATGTATTCGGACCAATGGGATGCCGTAGTTTCCTTACTCCATGGAAAGATGAAAATGGCGAGTACAAGTTTGAAGGTCGTTTCAACCAGGGAGTAGTTAGTTTGAACCTTCCTCAGATTGGTATTATTGCAGGTGGAAATCAGGAAGAATTCTGGAGATTGTTGGAGGAGCGTTTGTCATTATGTTTCGAAGCATTGCTTTGTCGTCACAGAGCCTTGGAAGGAACATTGTCTGATGTAAGTCCTATTCACTGGCAGTACGGTGCGATTGCCCGTTTGAAGAAAGGCGAGACAATTAACAAATTGCTTCATAATGGATATTCAACCATTTCTTTAGGATATATTGGATTATACGAAGTAACAAAGATTATGACAGGTTACAGCCATACAGAACCTCAGGGCTTAGAGTTTGCTAAGCGTGTTATGCAAAGACTTCGCCGTGCTACAGATGATTGGAAGGAGACTACCGGTATCGGATTTGGTCTTTATGGTACACCGGCAGAAAGTTTATGTTACCGTTTTGCACGTATTGACAAAGAAAAGTATGGAGATATTCCTGATATTACAGATAAAGGATATTACACAAACTCTTATCACGTAGATGTTCGTGAGAAGATTGACGCATTTACGAAGTTCACATTTGAAAGCCAGTTCCAGAATTTATCTTCCGGTGGTGCCATTTCTTATGTTGAGATACCAAACATGCGTAACAACCTCGAGGCAATCGAAGAGCTTGTGAAATTTATTTACGAGAACATTCAGTATGCAGAGTTTAACACAAAATCAGACTACTGCCATTGCTGTGGATTTGATGGTGAGATTATCATCAATGACCAGAACCAGTGGGAGTGTCCACAGTGTGGAAACAAAGACCAAAACAGAATGAACGTAACCCGTAGAACATGCGGATATTTGGGTGAAAACTTCTGGAATGTAGGTAAGACAAAAGAAATTAAGAGCCGTGTATTGCATTTGTAGGAAAAATAGAAAACGAAAAGGGGCTGTCGCAATAACGATTTTATAAATCGTTATTGTGAGGCTCCTGTTTTTATATTTTTAGA
>CADBNB010000207.1 GCA_902795895.1 uncultured Lachnospiraceae bacterium
AACGCTCCGCGAGGATGCGCAGACCGCGGAGATGGAGTTAATTGCTACGCAATACCGCGGTCGCGCTAGAGTTTTGCAAGCAAAACTTTTAGTGCTACGATTATGACTGCTTTTTATATTTATCCAATATTTTATAGTTGATTTAATAAGTCGGCAATCAGAACCAGTTCTTCCTTGGTAATGTTATGGGCACCTTTTTTTCCTAGGGATGCCGGAATTAAATGATTTTTTATCATACTTGCAAGGACTGCACAGTCTTCATCTGTCATAGTAGCATAGTCGATATAACTGCTGCATAGAACCCGGTTTTCGTCTGTAGTATCGTCAGAATTTGACGTGTAAGTATTTTCGTCATGTGAATCATTTGGTTCTGTGGTTTCTGTTGGTGTTGGCTCTGATAAAGGATCATCATATAAGATATGTGCCAGTGTTAAAAGAGACATTTTTTTATCAGCATCAATGGCTTGGTAGGATGCGTTAGTTAAAGTATTTAACATGTCAATCAAGCTCTCCTGTGATGCTTTTTTTGTGGGATAAAACTGATTTGAGACAGGCAAAAGACCTTTGTTATAATATTTTTGGATAATGTCATTGCTGTCACGGTATCGTACATCCCAATATCCTTTTGTCCAATCTAATTTTCCTTGTTTTCCCTGTTTAAAAGTACAGTCTAATAACTTTTTGATATCTTTGTTTGATTGTGCCCGACCACGGTTTCCAAAAAAGGCACAGATGATTTCGTGACCTTTGGTATCTTTTGCACTTGTGATAAGTACGGCTCCGGCTGCTCTGGTTGTTCCAGTTTTTCCACCAATCATCTGATACAACTTATGATTGTAAGAGAAGGAAGTAAGAAAGCTGTTTGTATTTCGAATGACGAAAGAGGCTTTTCCTTTTGCTTTTGGTACCCGGTAATAGGCTGTAGAAATAATGCTTCTGATGGTAGGATTGCAACTAGCAAATCGGGCGATAGCTGTAAACTCTTTCGCTGTGGTGTAAGTGCGATAATAATGGTCACCAATATCCAGACCAATGGGATTATCAAAACTTGTGTGACTAAGTCCAAGTTGTTTTGCTTTCTTATTCATCTCTGAAATAAATGACTTTTGGGAACCGCAGGAAGCTTTCGCTAAAACTGCTGCTGCATCGGCTGCTGACGGTAGTAATAACATATGTAATAATGCATCTACGGTATAGACACTTCCACTTCGTAATCCTACTTTGGAAGCAGAACGTGGTATAGTTTTTAAGGCTTTTTTTGTTACTTTCACTTTTTTATTTATTTTTAGATGATCCAGTGTCACTAAGGCAGTCATTAGCTTGACTGTACTAGCTGGATAATTTTTTTTGGTTGCATTTTGGGAAAATAATATTTTGCCTGAGTTTGCATCCATAATTACATAGGCATGTGCGTAAACTACAGGCTTTTTTGCCGCTTTCGCCTGATTTGCCGGTTGAAGTATGGATAAAATACAGGATAAAATAACAAGAAATGTTATGAATTGTCTACGTTTGTATTTAATTTGTCTGCTTGGTTTCATATCGTAAATTTCCCCCTCTGGTTTTAATAACGTACCCATTATTATAAAAAGCTTTTGAGAGTACATTGGTATATTTCACTGTTATAAGTATACAATGAAAACGTTTATTTCACAAATGCGAAAGGTCTTGTTCTTTTGGATAACCTGTGTTAAAATGCTAAAAATATAAAACATGAACACAGGAAGGAGGGGCAATTTTGGAACGGATGAAAGGATTAACGGACATTCAGGTTAAGGAAAGAATAGAACAGGGAAACATCAATCGGGTAAAAAATAAAGGGAGTAATTCCTATGGGAATATCATAAAAAACAATGTGTTGACGTTTTTTAACGGATTGAATCTGGTACTTGCATTGCTTGTAGCAATGGTGCATTCTTACCGAAATATGCTCTTTGTTGGTGTCGTGTTTTGGAATGCTTTCATAGGAATTGTGCAGGAAATCCGGGCAAAAAGAGTGCTTGACCGGATGGCGCTTTTGTTGGCAACAAAGGCAACAGTTTGGAGAAATGGGAAAAAAGAGCGTATCCCAATGGAACAGATTGTGTTAGATGATTTGCTTTTGATACAATCCGGCGAACAGCTTCCTGTGGATGTGTCAGTTGTCAGCGGTGAATGTGAAGTGGACGAGAGTATGCTTACAGGAGAAAGTGATGCCGTTCATAAAAAAGAAGGGGATAAGATTTTATCAGGAAGTGTGGTAGTAAGCGGTTTTTCAGAGTGTGTTGTAATAGCAGTAGGGGAAAAATCTTACGCAAATCAGCTTGTGAAGAAAGCAAAGAAACACCAAAAAGAAAAATCAGAAATCCGGGATGCTTTGGATAAAATCGTGAAAATACTGGCAAGTTTAGTGGTGCCTCTCGGAGTGTTAATGTATATGAAGCAGTCAGTGGTGATGGAGCTTTCACAAAAGGAAGCAGTAGTCCGGACAGTAGCATCAGTTATTAGTATGATACCGGATGGTTTAGTATTGCTTTCCAGCGTGGTGATGGCGGTGAGTGTTGTTCGCTTATCAAAACAAAAAGCCATCGTGCAGGGGTTATACAGTGTGGAAAATCTGGCACGGGTAGATGTGTTATGCCTTGATAAAACAGGAACCATAACTACCGGTGAAATGGAACTTTCAAAGGTAATTGAATGTTCAGATAAGGATTGGAAATGGGCGTTGTCTTCCTATTTATCAGCCATGAAAGATAAAAATGCTACCAGCAAAGCGCTGGAACAGGGATTACATTTGGAACATCATTTATGGGAAGCGAAAGAAAAAATAGCCTTTTCCTCAAAACGAAAATGGGGTGCAGTTCATTTTGATGGGAAAGGAACGTTTTTACTTGGTGCACCGGAAATTGTCCTTGGAGCAAATTACAAAACTTATAAGGCACAATTGGCGAAGTATTTAGAAGAAGGAATGCGGGTATTGGTATTTGCTAAAACTGAGGAAAAGGTGAAGGAGGAAGGATTACCAGAAACAGAAGCGATGGCATTTTTCGTGTTAAAAGACAAACTAAGAGCCAATGTGTCAGAAACTATGAAATACTTTCAGGAGGAAGGTGTCCGCGTCCTGGTAATCTCTGGAGATCATCCGGAAACAGTTTCAAAAATTGCAGGACAGGCTGGGATTGCTGATGCCGAAATGTATGTGGATGTAAGCGAAACTACGAATGATTTAAGAGAATTAGTGAAACAAAATACCGTGTTTGGACGCGTCAAACCGGAGCAGAAAAAAGAAATCGTGAAAGCATTGAAAGCAGAAGGTCATGTAGTTGCAATGACCGGAGATGGCGTTAATGATGTGCTGGCGTTAAAAGAAGCGGATTGTAGCATTGTGATGGACAGCGGCTGTGATGTGGCAAGAAAAGTGGCAAAAGTTGTACTTAAGGACGGAGAATTTTCCGTGATGCCTCAAATCCTAAAGGAAGGAAGAAGAGCAATCAATAATTTGGAGCGTTCCGCAAGCTTGTTTCTTACAAAAACTACATTTGCAACATTTTTATTGTTATTCTTTTTGTTTGTCCACAGCAATTACCCGATGCAGCCTATTCAGATGACTTTAATCGGAGTATTGACTATCGGGATGCCGGCATTTTTATTGGCATTAGAGAGCAATCATGACATTGTAACAGGAAAATTTATCAACAAAGTATTTTTACGGGCGATACCTACGGGAATATTGGCAATTCTCAATGTGGGAGTGCTAAATATCTGCAAAGTGAAAGGTGTATTGTTGCCAGAAATTATGTCTACCATGACGGTATTTTCTGTGGCAATGGCAAATGTTACGCTGTTATCACAGCTATGCAGACCGTGGAAATGGTGGAAGATTGTTATGATGACGATTTCCATTGGAGGTTTCGTGTTTGCTGAAGTATTTTTAAGAAATATCTTTTTTTTGAAGGAAATTTCAAGAAATGAATTGATGATTATCCTATTTATAGGTATAATGGACTTTATATTATTATTTCTGCGGAAAAAAATTTCGGGATTGAAAAAATAATTCTTTGTAAAATTGATGCATGTGATTTATAGAGAGAAACTGTTAGGTAGAGAGGGGTAGAGACAGCTTATGAGTAGAAAATATGTGATTGGAAGAAATGCCTTCCGTACGTTAAAGGAAGGATTAGAAAGAGAATGGATTTTGACAAATGGTATTGGTGGTGTTTCTAATAGCACCATTATCGGTGCATCAAACCGAATGCATAACGGTTATCTTACGGTAGCATTAAATCCACCGGCAGACCGGTATACAGTCCTTTCCAATGTGTGGGAAGCTGTTCATGTCGGGGGAAAAGTGTATGATTTAGCCGCACAGCTTTATGTGGGATATGAGAAAAATGGATATGAATACTTAAATGAGTTTTCATTGGATATATTGCCGACCTTTACTTATCAGGTGGAGGACATTTTAATGAGAAAAACGGTAGCTTTAAAGTATGGTCATAATAAGGCAGTTGTCTGTTATGAAGTGGAAAATGGTATGGAGGAGAGCAGCATTCACATTACTCCCCAATTTAATTGTAAGCCTTACGGAACTACCGCACAGCCTTCTGATTTGCAATTTGAAACAAAAATCGAAGGGAAAACACTTCATATGATTCCGAAAAATGTGGATATGGATATTCGCTTTTATGCGTCAGAGGGAGAGTATTTAGACAGAAAGACCTTCCCTACATCCATGGCTACACCAAATTATCTAGTGGAAGAAAATGAATTGTATCTTATGGACAATCGTACCGGATTTATGGGCGTTGACAACCATGCCACACCTATAGATGTAGTTGTAACATTAAAGCCATTTGAGAAAAAGAAATTTTTTATGGAATGCAGTATCGAAGATGACTGTGAAGAAGACGGTTTTCAGATTGCAAAAGAGTATAAAGAGCGAATGACTGCCATTATGGAACAGACAGGTACAGATCCATTTCTTCAAAAACTAGCCTGGGCAGCAGATGCTTTTGTAGTTGAGAGAAAAATAGAAGTTCCGGCAGAACAAAGTGATAAATTAAAAGCTTCCAGTGCAGACCGTGTGGAAGGAAACACAGCGTATTTAAAGACTATTCTTGCAGGATATCCATGGTTTATGGATTGGGGAAGAGACACCATGATCGCTATTCAGGGATTGTTACTTCCTACAAAGCGTTTTAAGGAAGCAAGACAGATTTTAGAGTCATTCTCCTGGTTTGTAAAAGATGGAATGCTGCCAAATGTATTTCCATCTAACAGTAAGGATGAAATACGATATAACACCATTGATGCGGCTATGTGGTATTTTTATTCCGTGTATAAGTATTTAGAGTATACCGGAGAAGACGAGGATTATGCTTTTGTGGAGCAAAAGATTTACCCTGCTTTGGAGGAGATAATCCATTTTTATAAAAATGGTACAAAATATGGCATACATATGGAGCCTGACGGATTGATTGCCGGAGGAAGTGACAAAGACCAGCTGACGTGGATGGATGTTTTGGTAGGTGACTGGGTAGTTACCCCACGTCACGGAAAGGCAGTGGAAATCAGTGCTCTCTGGTACAATGCATTGTGCGTAATGGAACAGTTGGCAACCAGATTTGGAAAAGATGCCAGTGAATATAAGAAACTTTCTGAACTTACAAAAAAGTCTTTTGTGGATAAGTTCTGGAATGAAGAAAAGAAATGTTTATATGATTGTATAGAGATGGACGAACAAGGCGAGGAGCATCCGGATGACAAAATCCGTCCAAACCAGATTTGGGCAGTGTCTTTGCCATTTACCATGCTTCCAAGAGAAAAGGAAAAGAGCATTGTTCAGGTAGTGATGAAGCATTTGTATACGCCTTACGGTATCCGAAGTTTAACACCGGAGGATAAAGAATATAAGAAACAGTATATCGGAAAACTTATTAATCGAGACGGTGCTTACCATATGGGAACGACCTGGGGATTTATTTCCGGGGGATTTATTACAGCGTATTGTAAGGTGAATGACCACAGTGAAGATGCGGTAAAGAGAGCTTATGAAATGTGTAAGTATTTTGAACAGCATATGGAAGATGGCTGTCTTAACGGTATTGCGGAAATATTTGACGGTGATTTTGCAAATACCGGTCGCGGTTGTTACACTCAGGCATGGAGCGTAGGTGAAGTGTTAAGAGCTTACAGTGAGGATGTATTACCGTATTTAAAATCACAGAAATAGGATACTATGCATAAAATATAAGATGTTTCTATAAGTTGGTTAATCTCAGTCGGGGGCATAAGCTCAGAATGAGATTAACGCTTTGTGTCAAGTCTCGAGAAACGAGATTTGAAAACAGATTTTAGGAAAACAGGGCATGTGTTTCGAGAAGGGAAGATGATAAAGGTGAAAAATAGAAAATGGGGATTGGTTCTTGCCGGTGGCGGCGGAAAAGGTGCATATCAGGTAGGTGTATTAAAAGCAATGGAAGAACTAGGATTACTTGATGAGGTAGTGGCAGTGGCAGGAAGTTCCATTGGTGGATTAAATGCAGCCATGCTTGCACAGGGAAAGGTAAGTGTGATGGAACAAATATGGAGTGAACTGACACCAAAGGAAGTGCTTACTTCAGCTAAGGGTTCCACTGCAGCCATGGAGCAGTTAGAAGAAATTTTTGGCGAGTTGTCCGAATTTTTAGCATTTGATGATATGGATAAATACTTAAATGGTTCTGATGGAATGGGTGTTTGTACCAGAGATGGTATGGAAAAAATCATTGATAACAAGATTTCGTTTGATAAGATCAGAAACTATGATAAGAAATTATTTGCAACAGTGACAAAGATTGAAGATGGAAATCATGTTGCACAGTATGAATTGTTAAATGATAAAGACGATGAACGAATGAACCAGTTACTACTTGCAACTTCTGCATTGCCGGGAGTGTATGATGCGGTAGTTATAGATGGCGCTCGTTTCTGGGATGGAGGCGTGGCAGACAATGTACCAATAAAGCCACTCCGTGATTTAGGACTTAAAAATTTTATCGTGTTGCGTCACACCGCCGGGGATGTGAAATTACAGAAATTATCTGATACAGAGGAAAATATAATTGAAATCGTACCAAGTCATACACTTGGAGACTTTTTGACCGGAACCATTGATTTTAGCCATGATAGTATTATGTATCGTATGGCACTTGGTTACTATGATGGATTAACCATATTTAACGAGATGGAACGTGTGCAAAAAGGAACTCCAAGTGAGTATCTGGATTTTAAAATACTTATGATGGAAAATCATGAGAAAGCGAAAGGGCAGCAGAGAAGAAGTTTGCTGGAAGATAGCGTAAGTCAACATATGGCAGACTTTTCAAAGTATGAAAACTACTACAATCATTAGTGTACATCATCACGAGACTTGAAAGGAGAGATTGTATGATAGAAGTAAAGAACATTTCAAAAAGTTTTATTTCTCCAAAGAAATACCCGGGGTTAAAGGGTACAATCAAAGGATTATTTTCTAATGAGAAAGTGGAAAAAGTGGCAGTAAATGACATTTCATTTTCTATTGGTGAAGGGGAGATTGTAGGATATATCGGCAGCAACGGTGCCGGCAAATCTACAACTATAAAAATGATGACAGGTATTATGGTGCCAACTTCAGGCAGTTGTTTGGTAAATGGTGTAGACCCTTGTAAGAAACGAAATGAAAATGCAAAAAATATTGGAGTAGTGTTTGGACAAAGAACGCAGCTTTGGTGGGACTTGCCATTAAGTGAGTCCTTCACCATTTTAAAAGAAATTTATGATGTTTCAGACGAAGCATATGAGGAGCGGATGGAGTTTTTAAACAAGGTGTTGGAACTGAATGAATTTTTTGACAAGCCGGTTAGAACCTTGTCATTGGGACAGAGAATGCGGGCAGATTTAGGTGCCGCATTGTTACATAATCCCAAAGTATTATATTTGGATGAGCCTACTATTGGTTTGGACCTGGTAGTAAAAGAGAACATTCGGGAAGCAATCAAAGAAATCAATGAAAAGTACAAAACCACAGTGATTTTGACGACCCATGATATTGGAGATATTGAAGAATTGTGTCGCCGTATTATTATCATTGATAAAGGTACGAAAATTTATGATGGTACATTGGAACATTTGAAAGAAATCTATGGAACGAAACGTTCCATTTCCGTGGAAGTTCGTCAATATGATAAAGTCAAGGACATTGCTTTTGATGAATTGTTACAGGTGGAAAAGGATGCTTATGAGACGGAATATGATGGGGAAAAGAGCGTATTTACCATCAGTTTTGATAAGAGAAAAATCAAGGTTCCACAGATTTTATCTATCCTTATGGAACGGGTGGATGTGAAAGACGTTCGCATAGAGGAAACACAGTTAGAAGAAATCGTAAAACAGATTTACCTTGAACAAAAGGAGCAGGCAGTTGAGGAATTGGAAGCTGCAGCAAATGAATAGGGGGGATGTATATGAAGAAATTTTGTAAGATTTATCTCCCATTTGCCAGCAATGAATTAAAGAGACAAATGTCATATAAAGGTGCATTTTATCTGTTTATTCTGGTGAGTTTGTTTGGTTCTTTTATTAATTACTATTTATGGATGGCGATTTATGGAAGCTCCGGAAAGGCTACCATTGGAAATCTGACAAAGAATGAAATGGTGATTTATGTATTTATGGTTTATGTTACATCATCCATTGTAACCATTACTTTGGCAGACTGGGTAAGCGAAGACGTGGTAAAAGGTTCCGTTGCCATGAATCTCATAAAGCCTATTGATTATCGGTTAAGTCTTATGTGGAGAGCGTCCGGACAAATGGTGTACCGCTTTTTCGTCCCGGGAATCTTTGTGTGGATTGGTATGGAAATCTACAAAGTAAAAGCTCTTGGAATGGAAGTGGTATCACCGGTGACAGCATTGCTTTACGTGGTGAGCAGTTTCCTTAGTTTCCTACTATATTTGTTGTTTGACTTTTGTTTTGGAATGGTTGCATTCTTTACCACTTACATATTCGGAATGTTAATGGCAAAAGAGGCAATGCTTAGCTTCCTTATGGGACAGTTGATACCGCTTAGTATGTTTCCAAGTGTGGCACAGAAAGTATTTGATTTTCTGCCATTTTCATCCATGGTTTACACGCCGGTTATGATTTATTTGGGAAAATACTCTGGCAGTGAATTGGCATTTGTCATGGGGAGACAGGTGGCTTGGGTAATCTTTTTATACCTTTTGGGAAGCCTCATCTGGAAGAAAGTGACAAAACGATTAGTAGTGTTAGGGGGGTGATGGCATGCATACAGTAAAAAGATATTCAAGATTATACAGGGTGCTTATTACCCAGTTTTTCAAGGGCATTATGCAATCTAAAGTGGATTTCCTTATGGGATTGTTAGGATTTTTCCTGACACAGTTTTTGGGAATTGCCTTTTTATATTTAGTATTTCAGCAGATACCGGAGTTGAGCGGATGGACGTTCAAACAGTTGGTATTTATTTACGGATTTGCTCAGATTCCCAGAGGATTAGACCATCTGTTTACGGATAATATCTGGATGGTTGCATGGCGCTTGGTAGTGTCGGGAGATTTTGACCGATATATGCTAAGACCTATGAATGTGTTTTTTCAGGTAATTGCGGAAAAATTACAACCGGATGCACTGGGAGAACTTTTGGTGGGAAGTATATTGATTGTTATGTCATTGCGAGATGGCATTATGATTGTGGACGGTTTCCACATTGCAATGTTTGTTATTTCAATTTTGGCAGGAGCGGTAATCTATACGGCAATTAAATTGTTTTTTGCATCCATTGCCTTCTGGGTGAAGGTCAGTGGACCGTTTTTGAGTACTGCATATGAGTTGTCAAATTTCGCAAAGTATCCGACGGAAATTTATGCGAAAGGAATTCGCTTTGTCATTACATGGATTATTCCATTTGCTTTTGTGGCATATTTGCCGGCAGGCTTCTTTTTAAAGGAGAGCGTATCGGTAAGCGTCATTGGAATTGAATGTATTTTGGCAGTTGTCTTTATGGCGATTTCCTATGTAACCTTTTATATCGGAATTGGAAGATATGAAAGTGCCGGAAACTAACAGATGACGTTAACTGCAAAATGGTGTAATAACGGGAAGGTCATTATCCAAAAAAATGTATGAAGTATGGCCTGATATTGAGTTGGTTCACAAATTAACTCTGTGCTTTTCACTGTGCTTGTGGTTGATTTTTTTCTTGAAACTGTTGCTAAATTCTGCTAAAATGTTGCATGTGTGTCTTTGTATAAAAGATACATACAAAAGAAAGTATAGTTACATAGTGTTTATCAGAAAGATGGTTGGATTATGATTTTAAATGTAGAACACTTAAGTCACGGTTTTGGTGACCGTGCGATTTTTGATGATGTGTCTTTCCGTTTGTTAAAAGGAGAGCATATCGGCTTGATTGGAGCGAATGGAGAAGGTAAATCTACTTTTTTTAATATTATTACAGGAAAATTGATGCCGGATGATGGAAAAGTAGAATGGGCAAAAAATGTTCGTGTAGGTTATTTAGATCAGCACGCAGTTTTGGAAAAAGGCATGACAATTCGTGATGTGTTAAAATCAGCATTTAGTTTCCTTTTTGAACAGGAAGCTGCCATGAATGAGCTTTGTGCTAAAATGGCAGATGCAGATGAAAGTGAACTCCAGAATTTGATGGATGAATTTGCTGTGATTCAGGATATGCTTGATATGCATGATTTTTATAATATCGACTCAAAGGTGGATGAAGTGGCAAGAGCCCTTGGGCTTATGGATATCGGACTTGACCGTGATGTTACAGAGTTAAGTGGTGGTCAGCGTACAAAAATCCTTCTTGCTAAGCTTTTACTTGAAAAGCCTGACATTCTTTTACTGGACGAGCCCACAAACTACTTGGATACAGTGCATATTGAATGGTTAAAGAGATATTTGCAGGAATATGAAAATGCATTTATTTTGATTTCACATGATATTCCATTCTTAAATAGTGTTATTAACCTGATCTACCATATGGAAAATCAGGCGTTGACAAGATATGTTGGTGATTACGATAAGTTCCAAGAAGTCTATGCAGTAAAGAAGGCACAGCTTGAGGCAGCTTATGAGCGTCAGCAGCAGGAAATCAAGGATTTGAAGGATTTTGTTGCCAGAAACAAAGCCAGAGTTTCCACAAGAAATATGGCTATGTCACGTCAGAAGAAACTGGATAAGATGGATGTCATTGAATTGGCAAAAGAAAAGCCAAAGCCAGAATTTAACTTTAAAGAAGCCCGTGCAGCCGGAAAGACGATTTTCCATGCAGAGTCTCTTGTAATTGGATATGATGAACCACTTTCAACACCAATCAATTTAATGATGGAGCGTGGAGAGCGTATTGTATTTACCGGTGCAAATGGTATTGGAAAGACCACTTTGTTAAAGAGTATTTTAGGTATTATTCCACCGTTGCAGGGAAAAGTAACCTTAGGTGATTATCTCTACAAAGGATACTTTGAACAGGAAATGACCGGCGCGAAAAACAATACATGTATTGAGGAAATCTGGAAAGAGTTCCCTTCTTATACACAGTATGAAGTTCGTTCAGCACTTGCAAAATGCGGACTTACTACAAAACATATTGAGAGTCAGGTGCGTGTATTAAGTGGAGGAGAGCAGGCGAAAGTTCGTCTATGTAAGCTGATCAATCAGGAGACAAATGTTCTTCTTCTTGACGAGCCTACAAACCATTTGGATGTAGATGCAAAAGATGAATTGAAGCGTGCTCTAAAGGCATACAAAGGAAGTATCATCCTTATTTGCCATGAGCCTGAGTTTTACGAAGACTGGGCTACAAGAGTTATTGATTGTAGCAATTGGAGTACAAAGTTATAAATATTTATTATTATTGTAAATAATTAGAGAGAAAAACAGCCGAAACCTCATTTTGAAAATTTGAGGGTGCGGCTGTTTTTGATTTGTATGGTTAGTCATACCTTTATTCTCCGATTAACAC
>CADBNB010000208.1 GCA_902795895.1 uncultured Lachnospiraceae bacterium
TATCCATGTATACTAATTGTTTCGTAAATTCTTTTTTAATCACAGATTACACAAACCGGGACTGCACGTGTCTATCCATTTCCAAATTATTCTGGATTATTGCGACTAAAGTCGCTGAATGACAGGCGAAACTAACCTGTTTAATCCTAAACAATCGTGGCTTTACCCACTTTAACCTGAGAAATTTGTGGTCGTTATAAAACATGCGACAGTTGAGTTTAGTTATTAAACACATAATGTTTTTGACAGATAACTACTTAGCATATCTTCTGCTCCTAATTGTTTATCAAGTCTTTCATTTTCACCTTCCTCCCGTTAACACCTTACACAATGAAGAGAGCAAATGGTTCATACATACATACATACATACGCAAATTGTAATCGTTACAAAAGGAAAAATTAAATATGTAAGAATTAGCTGGAAAGAACTTGAATCCCCTATTATGAGATTTACGTACCTATAAACATACCTATTTATAAATATATGGAAAGCAAAGACAAAAAAGCAACTTCGAACCAAAAGCGGATTCTTACGCACCCCCAGATCTTTAGTCAAATAAAAACTAAAGCAAAGGATGGCTATCACCCCCATTAATACATATACCATCCTCCCCCCATAGGTTTGTTCTCCATCCAAATAAACCATCAAAGGCAGTAAGAAAATAAATGGTATATAAAAGCACCACCGGAAGGGATACATTGTTGTGAAAAAGTCATATCCTTTAATTGTAAAACATGCGCCAAGAGAAAAATAGAAAAAGGATGTAGACCCAAGCCCATGAATATTTGGCCAAACACCTGACACATAAAATAGCATTATTAAACCAACGAATAAAAAACCGAACTTTTTGACAAGCCAATAGACAAAAGGAGTAAGAAGCACTAAGACTATCAAATCGCGTACGAACCAGAAAGGCAACAACTCAGGGGCTGTACTATAAGCCACGTGACCTCCCAACCAGTTTAGGTGCAATCCTCCCCACTTGTGTATATCCCATAGTTCATGAAGCCAATCAATATTTAGTGGTTCCATAGAATGGAAATAGTCAGCAACGTCACGTAATGGTTTACCTTTGAATATCACGGCTCCTATTTTACATATTGGAATCCTTATGTACGATTCCCATACATCTGGCCTCCACAAAACAGATAAAACACACCATATAAAATATGGAACTGCCAACGTATGAAATCTATTCTGTATCTTTTTTCGCCAAATATGCCAATTCCATATTTCCAGCCTTTTAAAGAACAAATAGCCAGAAATAAGGAAAAATGTAGGAACTGCAATTGCACTAAACACATGACTTCCTAACGAACGAATCAGATTATACAAATCCATTCCCGACAGATGTGTATAGTCCGTAGGCATAAAGAATGTTTCTTCTGGATAGACAACACTATGGATAAACACCACCATTACAGCCAATGGGAAACGTACCAAATCAATTGCTTCCGAAGTGTGAGTTGATTGCATCATTTTACCTATTGTCCAACCATAACAACATCCTTTTCTACCCCCCCCCAAAGTGCGGCCACGTCAGAAAAAGAGGAAAAATAACTCGCAAATATTTTTTTGCAGCAAGATAGATTATACAAATCTATTAGAGCGTCTTTCACTGCAAGTGGATTATTTCTGTCAAGACTATGCTTATGATAGAGAAGAATCCTGTCACTAAATTCTTTTACAAACTTCTTTTCCTCAGCTGGATCATCAGTAGCCAAATAGAAAAACACATTAGGATTTTCTTCCAATTCCCGATGTGCTCTTTCTAAAAAAAGAGATGTAGGTGAGCATTTTACAGACATGGAATTGTCTGTTCTGCGAATGTGAATCCCAATCGTATTCTTATTACAACAAATCGTATTTAAAGAATTTAGTAATCCTTCTTTCACAACAAATGACCTGTAATCACCATCGTACAAAATGTCGACTGAGGCGAGCAAATAAAGGTTTTGATTTTCAACGAGATGTCGCCATGTTTCATATTCCTTTCCTCTTGCATTTTTGTAAATCCATTTGTCTGCAAGGATTTTATAATGAAGGCCATCTTTAAACAAATGGTATAAAAATTTATATTTCAATGAAGATAATGAACATTCAATAACACGCCATCCTGTTGGGCAAGAGAACAAATCACGAAAATATGCATTAAGCGAAGCATCCCTTGTCCATATTATCACTAATTCTTTTCCCAATTTCTTTGCAAGAGACGCAGCTCCTGCTACAGTACGCATACGGTTGCATAAGCCTCCGCATGGCTGAACAATAAGACATCCTTTAGCGGTTATCATTTTTTCAAAGCTTTATCCAATATTGTGGATAGACATCCTTAGTAGCAATATCACTTCTAAACATTGAGGGAACAATGGTAATAGAATCATCGTACGTACATAGCCATGCTCCCCACCAGCTAAAAGAACTATTGGCATTGATATGATGATGGCATTTTGTCATCAAAAACATGTCCTGCCAGGAATCTAAGCCATCATTTCCATCCAAATAAAAGAATCTATCGTTTCCGAAATGTTCTTTGCACCATACCAAATCATTGGAGAAAACATAGAAATGTACATCACCAAAATGATTTCTCATGTGTTCAATTGCCTTCCCATAATAGCCAGCAGGAATGGCATCAGCCCATTTCTTGTCTTTTAAGAAATCTCCGCGACGAACATGAATAGAGCAACTATGCTTATCTTCCATTATGATGTCTCTCCATCTCTTTGATGAATCATTCAACTTCGATTCATCAAACTTGAAGGTATCCAATATATCCTTACGGATATGAGCAAAATATTGCTCGCTATGCCATCCACCCCAATAGAAATTAAAACCTATACGGCTATCTATATCGAGTTTTTTTGCATCGTAATCATAATTTGGACTCTCTTCTATTGAATGAGCCAATCTTCCAAAGAATCTATATCCCCAAACAGAAGTATACATAGATTGCAAGATATGGAACAATATGGATTCTTTCAATCTACACGACTTAATACCGAAAACACGACCTAACTCATAACCGTTGTGTATGTTTTCGCTTTCATATTTGTTTGTAATAAAGGTCGTCTGTAATGGATGCGCTTTCTTCTTTGCAAGATAAAAAGCATATTGTGACATCTGATTGCCAAGACCATTGAAGATTCTTATTACATCCATAATCAATCATTATTATTTCAACAACTTTACCAAAAGAGTGATATACTTCCTCTTTAAGTTACTTGATTTGTAAATGTATAGTGTCTCCTTCACGTATGGATAGTCAACCCAAATTTTCCTTTCGGCTTCGAGATGTTCTGCCACCTACGGCCACAGGCACAAGAACCAATAGAGAACGAATACTATTGGAAGGAAGAAAAAGAACTGAATAGAGTTGAAAAGCATAAAGAGTTTTAAATTTCTTTAATACACTCAACTATAGTAGTTTATCCATCTTTGAGGATAAACGTACTTCGTTGCCATATCATTTACACCTATGTTGTGATGATATTTAAAGCAACTAAAAAAGGAAGTTCACAATTCTCAACGAACTCGCAAAGAATCCATACACTCATATAAAACGTGAGAATATTTATCCGAAATAAGAGTTACCCCTTTACGGCAAAAATGAGAAGATCCCCATTCGTCATATCCCAAAGAATCTGGGAAAACCATTTCATCTGGAGGGACAAGAAAACGTAAACCTCCTACTTCATTAAATGCATTCACTATTGTACTGGGATTATATTTTTTATATAGTAATTCCGAACGAATTTCAGGCATTAAAAAAACGTATGTAGTTTTTTTTGAATATATCTCTAATGTTTTTCTTAAAAACGATACAAAACTACGATCTACATATATCGTATCTATTGATAACCACCTTTGGGGAGATTTTTTTATATCCAACCCCTTTCTATAGGGAATGCTCCAATGGCTTTGTTCATCACCATATTTATTAAAACCACTTGCTGTATATTTAAATTCTTCGTTTTCAGATGGTGTATTCCATCCTTTCTTTGATGACTCTTGAAACCTTACAATATTTCTGAAACAAAAAAAAGGTATACCCTCAATAATATGCTTATATTGATAAAAATTTAACTTAAAAAGATTACGACAACCAGTAGAGACCATTAAATCAATCATTGTTTCTGTAGTTCCATTCCCTCCAAGACTAAAATCAGCATAATACGATGGAGATATAACTACTATATCTCCTTTCTTGATATATTGAATATAATCATTCAAATAATATTTTGCACCAATACCTGCATGTAAGCCCATATTAATAACATTATACCCTATAGAATCCGCTATTTGTTTTGAATCAATGTTAAATGCCAATGTGCTTGCACCAATAAGGATGACTCTTGGACTTGGAGTATGTTTTATTATATCAATTTTCTTATTATACTCACATAAGTACGCATTGTTGTCTTTTGGAATTGCAAATAACAGAAGAGAAAAAACAATGGAAATAAGAATTGATATTGTGATGAGTTTAATTAAAAACAATTTCATATGAGCATGTCTTAAAATTGAAAATAGATGAATTGCGTTTGAGTTCCCTTATATATAAACGTAATTGAAATTAGAATAACATAAAGCAACCATCTGATATAAATATGTTTATAAAGAAAAGAATCATTCTTTATTTCAAGACCATGTTGAAGATTCCTACCAGTCCATTCTTTAATCAATAAAACAATTATAAATATGCACAAATAATTGGCAGAGTCATACTCAAAAAGGCTAACAGGTATACAAAATAATGACTTACTGAATATTTTAGTATAATAAAGAGATGCCTCTTCTATTGAAGTCGCTCTGAACAAAATTAAGCCAAATGCTACAAAGCAAAACGTAACGATCATTTTTATAGCATCATTCAGTTTGAGCAAGCCATATTTGTTGGGACGTATCTTTTTGTTTTTACCAAATGAATCGGACAAAATGAGAGGCAAATACAAAAGTCCATGGTATATACCGAACAATGCAAAAGTCCAATTTGCACCATGCCATAATCCTATGATAACGAAATTGATAATAATGGCCATGCCTACTCCCCATTTTCCATAATCTCTTAAAGCTATATTTAAAGGAGAAAAGACATATTCAGTAAGCCATCCAGTAAGAGATATGTGCCAATTACGCCAATACTCAGCAATATTTCGTGCTAAAAAAGGATGATTAAAATTCCTTGCAACATTAACACCTAAAATCTTTGCTACACCTATTGCCATATTTGAATATCCATCAAAGTCTGCATACATTTGAATAGGATATAATAGACCTACAAAAATTAAGACCGATGATGAAGATTTATTAATATCTTGCCATACACCATCTGTAACAACCACCAAATTATCAGCAATACACATTTTTGTGAACATTCCCCACAATATTTGACGACAACCGTCAACCGCCAAGTCATAATTAAAACATCTTACTTTCTTAAGTTGGGGAATAAACTTATTTGGTCTGTCAATGGGACCAGATAGAATCGTGGGAAAGAATGCAACATAAGTTCCAAACTCTATAAGATCCCTGCTTGGTTGTATGTGTTCTCGATGCACTTCTATTACATAGCTTATCAATTTGAATGTAAAAAAACTAACGCCTATAGGCAAAACAATGTTTAAGGTTGACCACGACACGTTAAGACCTATTGCATTAAGTAATTGTGCAAAAGAATCCGCAAAAAAATTCAAATATTTAAAATAAAGAAGGACACCTATACCA
>CADBNB010000209.1 GCA_902795895.1 uncultured Lachnospiraceae bacterium
AAGTTTCGAAGATATTGGAACCAAGGTGTATGAAGTGTGGAAAAGCGCTTTTGGCTAAAGAACAGGAATATTGTTTAGACTGTTCGAAAAAGAATCATTATTTCGAAAGAGGTGTATCTCTTTGGAATTATGATGATGTTATGAAAAGGTCAATTTCAAATTTTAAGTATCATCATCGAAAAGAATACGCTAAGTTTTATGCAGAAGAATTCGTAAAAGAATATGGTGATTATATAAAAAGTCTATCATTGGATGGATTAATTCCGGTGCCGATACATTGGACGAAATACATTGACAGAGGATATAATCAGGCACAGGTAATTGCTGAAGAAATTGGTAAGAGATTGAATATTCCGGTTTTCGAAGGCGTACTTGTTAGAAAAAGAAGAACAATTGCACAAAAACAACTAAGTGAAAGCGAAAGAGCAAGAAATTTGGAACATGCATTTGGTGTGTCGGAAAAATGGAATGAGTCTTTATGCTCACTAAATAGTATTATGATTATTGACGATATATATACTACAGGATGTACTATAAATTTGTGTGCAAAAAAATTGAAGGAAGCAGGTCTGAAAAAGGTGTACTTTGGGGTATTGTGCACTGGATTTAGTTCCTGATATAATGTGATTTTTTCTGAGACAGGATGTTACCTTCTTAGGAAAATATACAATTTATGATTGCATTTTATTCAACAGGAGGGGTTAGCATGGATGTAAGAAATTGTAAAGAATGTGGAAAAATATTTAACTATATGGAAGGCACACCATTGTGCCCAAATTGTATTAAGAAATTAAACGATCAGTATGAGCAGGTAAAACAATACGTTTATGACAATCCTAAAGCAACCATTAATCAGGTGGCTGAGGAAAATGATGTCAGTGTAGCTCAGATTAAACGTTGGATTAGGGAAGAAAAATTAGCTTTTGCTGAATCTTCTGACATTGGTTTAGCCTGTGAACATTGTGGAGCTATGATTTTAACAGGACGCTATTGTAAGGATTGTAAGAAAAAGATGGAAATGCAGTTTGGTAATGCGTATCAGGAAAAAGAAGAAAAGAAAGTTGAGAAGAAGAAAAAGTCTGATACAGGTGCAAAGATGAGATTCTTAGATAGGTAATAAACCAGTAGAGGGGCGATGCAAAGATGCAGGATACACAGATGAACGTACCTCATGTGTTTGCCAGTAGTATAGCGTTAGCCGCGAAAAAAGTAGTTGGTTTTTCTATGGCAGAGTGTAATAGACAGCTGGTTATTAGCAACGCTGAGGTCATTACAATTCAATCAAAAGGTTCATTTGCATCCACTATGGAGTTTCGTTTGGAATTATCCCTTGTGGAGGCTATATTGAAGGGTATGAAAGCACGTCAATTGGAAGATCCCGGTATGAGAGAGTCATATTTGGCAGAGTTTGTGAATATTATCTCAGGACATGCGTTAACGGCTATTAATAATGCGACAGAGGAGATTTCAAGATTGACTGTTCCAAGAGTCGGAAAGGAAAATGCGTATGAGAAACAGGGATTATCAGATAAGTTTGATACGTGTTTCACTTCTGAATATGGAAAGATGGAAGTGCTTATTGAGTACAGTTTAAATGCGGTTGTATATGAATTGACATAAAAGTCTTCAAGTGATAGTTAGTATTAAAATATGGAATATTTGTAAAGGTTAATCCGGCTAACGGAATTGAAGATGGATGAATAAAAATGACAGAGGAGGGGAAAAAATGGCACATTCAGTATTGGTAGTTGATGATTCTCCATTTGTATATCACCAAATCAAAGATATGGTTGAAGGGTCAGAGTATGAGATTGTCGGAAGTGCAAAATCAGGAGAAGAGGGATTGGAACTGTTTCGTAGTTTGAATCCGGATTTGATAATTTTGGATATTATTATGCCTGGAATCGACGGATTGGAAACAGCTGAGATTATGCTCAGAGAAGATCCAAATGTAAAGATAGTTATGTTAAGCTCATTGTTTGACTCAAACCTATTGGATGAAGTGAAGAAGATGGGACTTAGATTTTTATTACCAAAACCAATCGAAAAAGATGTTTTATTTGCAACATTTGAGATGCTGTTAGGTGATGAAAAGTAACAAGTGAATATCAAGGTACTTGATTTAGGAGAAATAAAAAAGAGGTTAATGAAGCATTAACCCCTTTTTTTGTTGCAAAAAAGTATGCAACCGTCATTTTGCTCAGGATTATTTTTTTACAAGATAAATTCCGTCTTTTTCAATGCGAATACGTCCGTTTTTATAAAGATTTCCAATGGCACGTTTGAAGGCATTTTTACTAAGGTGAAATTCTCTTTTAATAATTTCTGCATCAGTTTTATCGTGAAATGGCAACATTCCCTTGTGGGAAGAACAAAGTCTTTCGTAGATGAACTGTGCATCTGCATCCATTTGAATATAACCTTTTTCACGAACAGTAAGAGTAATCTTTCCATCTTCGCGGATAGAGCGAATTCTCGCTTCAATCAAATCCCCTGGCTGAAATGGTTCGAATACTTCCTGTTTTGGAAGCAATGCAGAATACTTGTCATCTACAGCCACAAATACTCCAAAATTATCACTAAGTTCATAAACATGTCCGCTGACAATATCATCTTTTTTGTATGGAGAAGAAGTATCGAGAAAATCGTAAATCTTCATGGTAGCGCATAAGCGATTGCTCTTGTCTGTGTAGAGTCCTACTAAAATCTCGTCTCCTTCTTTCACTGGTTTTGTCTGTTCCTTGAATGGAAGCAACAAATCTTTTGCCAGTCCCCAGTTTAGAAATGCTCCGATTTTTGTGGTTTGTACTACACGAAGCAATGCAACCTGTCCAAGCTCAAGAGCTGGAGTTGTAGTAGTGGCAATCATTCGGTCTTCCGAATCTTTATAGACAAAAACATCAATTTCATCTTCTACATCCATGCCAGCTGGCACCTGGTTTTTAGGGAGAAGAATCTGATCTTCTCTGGAACCGTATGGATCGTATAAATATACGCCAAAATCTGATTTTCTTGCTACTGCTAATGTTTGTGTTTTTCCTAATTTTATCATGATATCCGTCCTCTTCATATATAACAATCAATTGTTAAGTATAATATTACCATGATAGCATATTTGGGATAAAACTTCAATTACCATTTAATGGCTGTTTTTATGGGGCGGAATCTGGTGCTTCGTTTATTGACATGTTTGTAAAATTGTAATAAAATGGCGATGTTTAGTAATGAAAAAAATGAGATGATATTTTTGATGGAGAAAAAATTCCACGGTGATGATTGTAGAAAATTGGTTTGATATGGTTTTCTTGTGGAAAAACAAAAGAAAAGAGGAAGTAAAATGAAGAAAACACCATTTGTAACAAAAGCACAAATTGAAGAAATTGCAAAGACTTACCCTACACCATTTCATATTTATGATGAAAAAGGAATTCGTGAAAATGCGAGAAAATTAAAGCAGGCATTTGCGTGGAACAAAGGATTTAAAGAATTTTTTGCTGTGAAAGCTACACCAAATCCATTTTTACTTAAAATATTGAGAGAAGAAGGTTGTGGAACGGACTGTTCTTCAATGACAGAGTTGATGATGTCAGAAGCTTGTGGTTTTGGTGAAGGGGAAATTATGTTTTCTTCCAATGTTACCCCAGCCAATGAATTTGTAAAAGCAAAGAATTTAAAGGCGTACATTAACTTAGATGATTATACTCATATTGATTTCTTGGAAAAGACTGCCGGTATTCCTGAAACAATTTTCTGCCGTTACAATCCGGGTGGAACATTTACTCTTGGAACAGACATTATGGACAATCCGGGAGAAGCAAAATATGGATTGACAAAAGAGCAGATGATTGATGCTTTCAAGAGATTGCAGAAGATGGGTGCAAAGTATTTTGGTATTCATTCTTTCCTTGCAAGTAACACAGTAAGCAATGAGTATTATCCAACCCTTGCAAAGATTTTGTTTGAGCTTGCAGTAGAGCTTAAGGAAAAGACGGGGGCAGATATTAAATATATCAATCTTTCCGGAGGAGTTGGAGTGCCTTATACACCGGATAAAGAGCCAAATGACATTTTAGTTATCGGTGAAGGAGTACATAAGGCATTTGATGAAGTGCTTGTTCCTGCCGGAATGGGAGATGTGTCAATCTTCACAGAACTTGGTCGTTTTATGATGGCTCCTTACGGACATTTAGTAACAAAAGCTATTCATGAAAAACATATTTACAAAGAGTATATTGGTGTAGATGCCTGTGCAGTAAATCTTATGAGACCTGCTATGTATGGTGCATATCACCACATTACGGTTCTTGGAAAAGAAGATGCTCCATGTGATCATAAGTACGATGTAACCGGTTCACTTTGTGAAAATAATGATAAATTTGCCATTGACCGTATGCTTCCTAAAATCGATATGGGTGACTATCTTGTGATTCATGATGCAGGAGCACATGGTTTTGCCATGGGATACAATTACAATGGAAAATTAAAATCGGCAGAACTTCTTTTAAAAGAAGACGGAAGTGTTCAGATGATCAGACGTGCCGAGACTCCGGCAGATTATTTTGCAACCTTTGATTTCTGTGACATTTTAAAAGATGCAAAATAGTGTATCGTTTTCATCAGATGAAAAAAATGAAGAAAGGGTGTGTTGGAGAAATTCAACGCACCCTTTCGTTCTTATTCTTTCGTTTCTTTTTTTAGATTATGGATAACATCCTCATACTGTTTATTGATGTGATCTCTAATCGTTAATTTGGCAGCAGCTACATCACGTTGTTCTAAACATTTTGCTATGGTTAAATGTTCTTTCAACAAAGTCTGATGGGTAGAAAGATCTTTTAAATATTCCAAACGATATCGATACATCTGTTCACGAAGATTGTTCAGAAGCTGAATCAGTCGGTTATTTCCGGTAGACTGAATGATAATGTCGTGAAATTCTACGTCGCATTCAGCCAATCCGCTGATATCCCCCTTCTGTGTCAGTACACGGAATTTATCCAAAAGCTCATGAAGTTTGTTAAGCTCTTCCTGTGTAATAGTCTGACAGGCAAGGTCTACAGCCAGTTCTTCCAATGCACAACGTACATCTAGCACATCGTGAAGGTCTTTCTGGGTAATGGCTGCAACTTCCGCACCTTTTCTTGGAACTGTATTTACCAGCCCTTCCAGTTCTAACATTCGTAATGCTTCTCTTACAGGGGTTCTGCTGACACCCAATTGCTTGGCAAGTTGGATTTCCATCAATCGAAGTCCTGGTGGAAGCAATCCGTGAAGGATTCCCTGACGAAGTGTATTAAAAACAACGTCACGAAGAGGCAGGTAGTCATCCATGGCAAGAGTCAACTGACTCCAGTCGATATCTTTTGATGTATTCATAAATAACCCTCCTTATTGCTGTTCGATTTGAGTTCTGGAAATAAATGAAGTCCATTCTACCTGATAGTCAGGATAAAGTTCTTTACACTTTTTATATGCAGTTTCACCTGCATTGCTGTCGGTAAAAATACCGAATACGGTAGGTCCGCTTCCGCTCATTAAAGCATTATCTGCACCAAGAGAACGCATAGTTTTCTTAATATCATCAATAACCGGGTATTCCGGAATAGTGACTTCCTCAAGGACATTTTTTAACTTAGAAGAAATACCGGATAAATTGCCCTGTTCTAAATCAGCAATCATACCGTCTGTATCCGGATGTTCTTTGATTTCATCCCATTTTAAAGTGGTGTATACCCATTTTGTGGAAACATCAATGTTTGGTTTTATTAAAAGTAAACGGCAGTCCGGAATATCCTTAAGAGGTGTAAGTACCTCGCCAATACCTTCAGAAAGAGCAGTTCCACCAAGAACGCAGTAAGGAATGTCTGCACCCATCTTTACGCCTCGTTCCATCAATTCTTCTTTGCTAAGACCTAATTGAAATAATTGATTAATTCCATTGAGAGTGGCAGCACAGTCGGTACTTCCTCCAGCCATGCCGGCAGCTACGGGAATACGTTTTTCTAAATGAATGGAAACACCATCTGTGATGTGGAATTCATCCATCAGCATTTTTGCTGCTTTGAAAATAAGGTTATCCTCATTGGTAGGTAAATCCTCACGATTGGTGGATAGTGTAATTCCTTGTTCTGCTTGTTTTTTTATAGTGATGGTATCATATAGATCAACAGTCTGCATAATCATACGAACCAGATGGTAGCCGTTTGGTTTCTTTCCAACTACATCCAGTGAGAGATTTAGCTTTCCGTACGCGTTTAAAGAAATTTCGTTCATAAAATACCTCCGTGATATATTCTATTTATAATTAAATGCATATGGCATTCGTTTAGCTAAGAATTATTATATTTTGGGTAATCTGAAATATTGTTTGTATTTTGTATACAATTATAACACTTTTGTATATTGTATGCAAAGGTTACCGCTTGGAAAATATGGCAAAGGGAATGATTCGTTTGTTGACTATTTCTAAGGATAAAGGTAAAATAAGAAAGAATGTCAGAAATACTTTTGACAGAAAAAATATGGAATGATAGTAGGTATGTGCTTTTGGACTTATGTTCACTTGAAGCCTTTTTATGCAAGAATTTCGAGTTAACATTCTTAAAATAGGAGGAAGAACTATGCGTGAAAATGCAATCGGAGTATTTGATTCCGGCGTTGGCGGACTTACCGTTGCCAGAGAAATCATGAACCAGCTTCCCAATGAAAATATAGTTTATTTTGGAGATACGGCAAGAGTACCTTATGGTAGCAAATCAAAGGATACCATCGTAACTTTTTCCAGACAAATTGTAGATTTTTTACGTACAAAAAATGTAAAAGCCATAGTGATTGCCTGTAATACTGCCAGTGCTTTGGCTTTGGAAACTTTGGAACAGGAGTGCGATATTCCTATTATTGGTGTGATTGAACCGGGAGCCCGCACGGCTGCAAAAACTACAGTGAATAATAAAATAGGAATTATAGGAACTGTTGCAACGGTAAACAGTGGAATTTACACACAGTATTTGAGAAATATGAAACCGGATGCGTTAGTCTATTCCAAGGCATGTCCATTGTTTTGTCCTTTGGTTGAGGAAAATTGGCTGTATGATTCTGTGACAATAGAAATAGCAGAGCGTTATTTAGGAGAATTAAAAGATTATGGGGTAGATACACTGATACTTGGATGTACCCATTATCCACTGCTTCGACATACCATTCAGAAAGTAATGGGCGATGAAGTGCAATTGGTAAATCCTGCGTATGAGACTGCTTTAAAACTTAAAAATGTTTTGGAAGAAAAAAATCTTGCAAAACTTACATGGACAGGAAATGACCACAAGTTTTACGTTAGTGATGATGCAGATAAGTTCAAGGTTTTTGCCAATAGTATTCTTCCTTGTGAAGTATTAGAAACTGGATACGTCAACATAGAGCAGTATAATGGTTAGTCTATTATTTGTTTGTCGGGATAATTCATGTAAGAATCTTATGTGAAGAGTAATAGCATAAAATAAGATAGATTGACGAAAAGGAGAAGCATATGACAAAGGAAGTTTTAGTTGCAATTAAGGGAATGCAGGATATGCATGGTGGAGACAGTGATAGTGTAGAACTGGTATCCCACGGTGTATATTCGTTATCTGATGGCTTTCATTTGGTGGAATATGAGGAAATTGACGAGGAAGCACAGATTATTACAAACGTGCAGATTAAAGCCAATGAGGAACAGGTAGAAATCATTCGTCAGGGACCTGCAAATGTAAATATGGTATTTGTGGAGCAGCAAAAGACCACAAGTTGCTATAAGACGCCATATGGTGATTTGGATATTGGTATTAATACAAATAAAATCAACATTATGGAAGCGGAAGAAAAAATTGAGATGGAGCTTAGTTATGTACTTGATATGAATGGAAAGCCTGTCTCTGAAAATGCCGTTACTATAAGAATTGAAGCAAAATAATAAAAAATATTGTGGTGTCAGATAGTATGACTTTGTGTTTAATCAACAATTTGAACTTTCAATATCACAATTTGTCAGAATAAATGAAAATACTAAGGGAAGGAAAATAATAAAATGAGAATGGTTTTAATTGGAATATTTTTGTTTTTGTTTGCAATCATTAGTCTGCCACTTTATCTGGTAGCATGGTTGCTTGGAAAGAAAGATGAAAAGCTTCAGATTGTGTTTTCGCAAAAACTGGTAAGAGGCGCTTTTCGAATTATTTTATTTATTGCAGGAGCGCGGATTAAGTGCGAAGGATTGGAAAATGTACCAAAAGATGAAGCCTTTATGTATATTGCAAATCATAAAAGCTATTGTGATATTTTAGCAGGATACGTAACCGTGCCTACTCTTACGGGTTTTGTATCTAAGGATACGTTGAAAAAGGCTCCTTGTATCAGCCGTTGGATGAAGTTTTTGAAGTGTCTTTTCTTGAACCGTGAAGATCCAAAAGAAGGACTTAAGGTGATATTAACAGGAATTGAGCAGATGAAACGTGGATTATCCATTTTTATTATGCCGGAAGGAACCAGAAGTCGTTCGGAAAGTTTGTTGCCATTGTTACCTTTTCATGAGGGAAGCTTCAAACTTGCCACAAAGACAGGATGTGGTATTGTGCCGGTAGCAATGTCAAATACACATAAAGTATTTTCTAATCATTTTGGATGGTTTCATCCCGTTACTATCCATGTAGTATATGGAAAGCCGGTATATCCGAAGGATTTGGCACCAGAAGAGAAAAAACACGTAGGTGCATATATGCAGGAGCGTATGACAAAAATGCTTGAAAATATGTAGATGTATAATGATACGATTATATGGAACATATGGTAAGTATGCTTGAAAACATACGGTCACTTATGGTAATATTTTAATAGACGTTTAGCATTTAATAAGCTAGCACATTTGAAAATTCAAAATTAAGTGATTTGAACTTGATTGAAAGAATAAATTTGTTCTCTCGAAATTCTTGTATAAAGGAGACTACGAGAAACATGAAATAACATTTGGAGGTTTTAGATAATTATGAAGACGTTTTTGATTATTTTTGGTATCGTTGCAGTGGCATTGGCAATTGGTTGTGTCATATTATATCGAAAAGGAAAGCAGATGCAGGAAAAAACTGAGGCAGCACAGGAGCAGATGCGTGCAGCTTCTCAGGTACAGTCTATGTTAATCATTGATAAAAAGATGATGAAGATGAAAGATGCAGGTTTTCCTAAGATGGTATTGGATCAGACTCCAAAGTTGTATCGAAACAGAAAAGTACCTGTTGTAAAGGCAAAAATCGGGCCAAAGATTTTCAGTATGATGTGTGATGAGAAGATTTTTGAGCAGATTCCTGTTAAGAAGGAAGTAAAGGCTGTAATCAGTGGTATCTATATTATGGAAGTAAAAGGCTTTAGAGGTACTGTTGAAACTACACCTAAGAAAAAAGGTTTCTTTGCAAGATTAAAAGAAAAAGCAGAAAAATAAAGAATAAATACGGAGCTGTTGTATATCAATTTGATGGTGCGATGGCTCCGTTTTATGTTATTATAAATATATAAGATTACGAGTTAAGAAGTATCTATTTAATCATATGAAATTAGGTGAGAATGCAATGAGAATTTTAGTTGTGGAAGATGAAGTAACGTTAAATGAACTGACATCATCAAGATTAAAAAAAGAAAAATACAGCGTAGATTCCTGCTTTGATGGCGAGGAAGTTTTTGAATATATACAGTGTGCGGAGTATGACCTTATTCTGCTGGATATAATGCTACCGAAAATGGATGGTATACAGGTACTTAGAAAACTTCGGGCTATGGGAAAGGATACCCCGGTGCTTTTGCTAACCGCAAGAGATGAAATTGAGGACCGGGTAAATGGACTGGATGCAGGAGCCGATGATTATCTTGTGAAGCCCTTTGCCTATGAAGAATTATTGGCGAGAATGCGGGTGCTCCTTCGAAGAAAAGACGGACAATCCACCAATGAATATGTAGTTGGAGCCTTGAAACTAAATTGTGATACAAAACGGGTGTATTATAAAGAAAAAGAAGTAGAGTTGTCTGCAAGGGAGTATGCGGTATTAGAGTGCCTTTTGCGAAACAAGGGAACTATAATGTCCAGAGACCAGATTAGCAACCATGTGTGGAACTATTACTATGAGGGAGGCTCAAATATCGTAGATGTGTATATCCGTTCCCTTAGAAATAAAATTGATAAAGAGGCGGGAAATCAGATCATTCAGACAGTCCGGGGAATGGGATATGTCATAAAGGGGGAAAATGAATGAAAAACAAATCCATTCGTGTAAGAATAACCATGTATTTTGCAGTGTTTGCGTTTTTACTCATATGCATTACCTTTTTTACCATCTATCGGGTAAGTTACGTGAATTATACCCATGCTAGAGAGCAGCTTTTAGTTTCTACATTGCAGGAAGAAACGAAAAATATTAAAAATAAAAAAGGGGAATTAAGGCTGAAAAAAAGGTTTGAGGCATATAATAACGGAGTGTATATTTCCGTTTATGACGAAAACGAACAATATTTGTTTGGTATATTACCTGATGAAGAACTGTCTATTACTTTTGAAAATGAAAAGGTGCGACAGCTTGAAATTGAGGAAATGCTGTGGTTTTGTTATGACGTACAGTATGAAGTTGAGGATTATGGAAATGTGTGGTTTCGTGGATTTATTCCGGTAGAACATCAGGATTCTACCTTTGGAGATATTCTTCCTATTATGACGATTGGAATAGGAATACTTATGTTGCTTATGATTTTTGGCGGTTACTGGGTTGTGACAAGAGCGCTGCGTCCGGTTCGACAGATGATTGAACAGGTGAAACAGATCAATGTAGGGGAAGATTTAAGTAAGCGTATTGATTTAAAAGGAAATCCAAAGGATGAACTGTATGAATTGTCAGTCACTTATGACTCCATGTTGGAACGATTAGAAGCTGCATTTATGAAAGAAAGACAATTTACTTCAGATGTGGCACATGAGCTTAGAACCCCACTTTCCGTTATATTAACCCAGTGTGACTATTCCATGTCGCAGGAACAATCACCGGAAGAATATCGGGAGGCATTGTGGAAAATTCAGTCAATTGCAAAAAATATGAACGGTACCGTATCTTCCCTGCTTCAAATATCCAGAGCCGAACAGGGAAGGTTACAGATGACGGTGGAAACTTTGGAAGTAAGTGAAATCATGAAATTGATTGCACTTCAGATGGAGGAACTTGCCGGCGAAAAGAACATTGAAATACATACATCCATTGAAGAAAATGTAAAAATGTCCGGAGACGAGACCATGCTTATGCGCATTTTATATAATCTTGTGGAAAATGGGATTAAATATGGAGTAAAAGGTGGAAATCTGTGGATTTCATTGGAGCAGACTGTGGATAACATTGAAATAAAAGTAAAAGATGACGGAATAGGTATTGCAAAAGAAAATTTAGAAAAAATCTGGCAACGCTTTTATCAGGTGAATCAGGCGAAAACCTGGAATAAAAAGGGTGCCGGTTTAGGACTTTCCATGGTAAAGCATTTGGTGAAGGCACACAAAGGAACCATAGGTGTTGAGAGTGAACTGGGAAAAGGAAGTTGTTTTTGGGTAAGGTTCCCAGTGGAAAAATAAAAAATGGAGTATACTTTTTTATTTTTTCATTTTCTTTTCATTTTTGATAATTAGAATAAGACCATAAAGAAATTCCAAAGGATACGAAAAAGAAAAATAAAGTGACTTTGGAAAATGGATGTAGATTATGAAATGTAATGACATCCGGGAAAACGGATATGAATTATTATATGAAAAAGTTTTCTCTGAGCTATTTGAAAAGACTTGGAGAACAGATGAAATTAGGAGGAAAAAAAAAAAAAAAAATTTAAAA